>DATKFO010000293.1:0-2865 GCA_035544355.1 Thermoanaerobaculia bacterium | reverse complement strand
GCACGCGACGTCGCGGTGCATCGCGCGAAACACTACGGCGCGGAATTCGACGGCGACATCGCTGCGATGTGGCGCGACGACGCAACACACGCGCGCATTCGCGAATATCTCGCGAAAACGGTGGGGAAAAAGTCATGACGTTCCGCGCGCTGGTGGCACGCGATCAGGAAAACGTCGCATTCGAAGATCTTCGCGATGACGAGCTGCCGCGCGACGCTGAAGTTCTCGTCGACGTTGCGTACTCGTCCCTGAATTACAAAGACGGACTCGCGGTCACAGGCCGCGGCCGGATCGTCCGCCGCTTCCCGATGATCCTCGGCATCGATCTCGCCGGCACCGTCGTCGAATCGAGCGTTCCCGAATTCGCGCCGGGCGACCGCGTCGTCGGACACGGCCAAGGCCTCGGCGAAAACGATTTCGGCGGCTTCACCCAGCGCGAGCGCGTTCGCGCCGAGGCGATCGTGAACATTCCCGACGCGATCTCGCTCGAGCAGGCGATGCAGATCGGCACCGCAGGATTCACCGCGATGCTCTGCGTGCTCGCGCTCGAACAAGCGGGAATCGCTCCCTCCGAACGTGAGCTCGTCGTCACCGGCGCCGCGGGCGGAGTCGGCTCATTGGCCGTGATGCTGCTCGCAGCGCGCGGCCATCGCGTCGCCGCCTCGACAGGACGCCCCGAGCTCGAATCGTATCTGCGCGACCTCGGCGCGACGTCAATCATCCCGCGCGACGAGCTCGCGAAAAAAGGCGGACCGTTGCAATCGGAGCGCTGGGGCGGCGGCATCGACACCGTCGGCGGCGCGACGCTCGCGAATCTCTTCGCGCAGACCGCGTACGAAGGCGCGATCGCGTGCTGCGGCATGGCCGGCGGCCACGAGCTCGCAACGACCGTCTGGCCACTCATCCTCCGCAACGTCTCCCTCCTCGGCGTGAGCTCGATCCGCACGTCGAAGGCGAAGCGCAACGCGGCATGGTCGCGCCTCGCAAGCGACGCCGACTTCGCGAAACTCGCCAGTCTCTCGCGCACCGAACCGCTCTCGAACATCCGCCCGCTCGCGGAAGAAATTCTCGACGGCCGGGTGCGCGGGCGGGTGGTGATCGACGTGAACGAGTAGGAGCCGAGTTGCAGAGTTGCAGAGTTACAGAGTTGCAGAGGAGCAGGACACGGTTCCCCTCTGCAACTCTGCAACTCTGCCACTCTGCAACTAATATCCTCCCCCGTGCATGACCGCATCGGCCCGTATCGCATCGTTCGCAAGCTCGGCGAGGGCGGGATGGGTGTCGTCTACGAGGCCGAGGACGAGCGCCTCGGGCGTCCGGTCGCGATCAAGACGATTCGCGAGACCGGCAATTCGTCGGCGCGCGAACGATTCTTTCGCGAAGCGCGCGCGGCTGCGAGTCTTAGTCATCCGAACGTTTGCCAGCTCTTCGACATCGGCGACTCCGACGGTCTGCCGTTCCTCGTGATGGAGCTGCTCAGCGGCGAGTCGCTCGCGGATCGCCTGCAGCGCGGCGCGCTTCCCGTCGCGGAAGCGTCGCAAACGGCGCTCGCGATTCTCACCGCACTCGATGCGTTCCACGCGCGCGGCTTCGTGCATCGCGATCTCAAACCGTCGAACGTGTTTCTCTCCGCGCACGGCGTGAAGCTGCTCGATTTCGGACACGCGCGCGAGATGCAGCCGATTTTGGCGCACGACGCGACGACCATCGATCCCGGCACGACGCCGCAGCTCACGCTGCCCGGCACGATCGTCGGCACGCCGCGCTACATGGCCCCCGAGCAGCTCCTCGGCACCACCATCGACGCGCGCACCGACATCTTCGCCGTCGGCACGCTCCTGTTCGAGATGATCAGCGGCCGCCCGCCGTTCGATGACGACAACGCGATGCGGCTGTTTCACGCCGTCGTGTACGAGAACGCGCCGAATCTCGCCGGATCCGCGGCGATCGCGGCGCTCAATCGCATCGTGCATCGCGCGATCGCGAAGCGGCCGGAGGATCGCTATCAATCCGCGTCGGCGATGGCGAAGGATCTGCGCGAGGCACTGCTGATCTCCGACGCCGCGTCACCCGTCATCGCGCGAACGGTCACGCGGCTCGTCGTCCTCCCCTTTCGGATTCTGCGACCCGACCCGGAAACGGACTTTCTCGCGTACGCGCTGCCGGAAGCGATCACGACGTCGCTCGCCGGCGTCGGATCGCTGATCGTGCGCTCGTCGCACGCCTCGGCGAAATTCGCGGAGTCGCTCGATCTCAGGAAACTCGCGGACGAAGCGGACGTCGACGTCGCAATGACCGGCACGCTGCTGCGGGGCGGCGAACAGATTCGCGTCACCACGCAGCTCATCGAAGTGCCGGCCGGCACCGTGATCTCGTCGCTGTCGTCGCAGGTGACGATGTCCGATCTCTTCGAGCTGCAGGACCTGCTCACGCAGCGCATCGTCGAATCGCTCGAGATCCCGCTCGGCGAGCGCGACGCGCGCGTGCTGCGGCGCGATGTGCCGGCGACTCCGCGCGCGCACGAGTTCTACCTTCGCGCGGGACAGCAGGCGGAATCGCCGGAAGGGTGGGCGGTCGCGCGCGAAATGTACGAGCGCTCTCTCGATGAAGATCCGCGCTACGCACCCGCGTGGGCACGCGTCGCGCGCATCTATCTCCTCATCGGAAAGTACGGCCACGATTCGGCGAAGTACTACGAGCTTGCGGAGTCAGCGGCGCGCCGCGCGCTGGAGCTCAATCCCGATCTCGCGATCGCACATCACGCGTACGTGAAGATCGAAGCCGCAACGGGACGCGCGAAGAGCGCGATGCTGCGCCTGCTCGATCAAGTGCAGCGCGGCACGAACGATCCCGATGTCTTCGCGG
>DATKFO010000292.1:0-3277 GCA_035544355.1 Thermoanaerobaculia bacterium | reverse complement strand
GCAGGGGATCCTTCGCGCCCGCCCGCCGCCCGCTCAGGATGACACCAAAAAATCAGAGTCGCGAAACCGCGTCGAAATACTTCGCGAATGCCACGATCCCGCCGCTGGCTTGCTGCCAATCGTAGTTCTCGTTCGGCGCGTGATACCCATGCTCGGGCAGTGAGAGGCCGAGGAACATCACGGGGCACTTGAGGACCTTCTCCATCGACACGACTGCGCCGATCGAGCCGCCCTCGCGCACGAACACCGGCTCGCGGCCGAATGCGAACTTCATCGCTTCACGCACGCAGTCGGCGAGTGGTCCGGTCGTCGGCGCTTTGTACGGATACATCGCGTTCTCGTTCTCGACTTTGACGTCGCGATTGCGCAGCTTCACGAACTCGCGGATGAGCTTGAGGATCTTCTTCGGATCCTGGTTCGCGACGAGACGGCAGGAGATCTTCACTTCCGCGCGCGGCGGGATGATGGTCTTGATGCCGGGGCCGGTGTAGCCGCCGACCACGCCGTGCACTTCGAACGTCGGCATTGCCCAGATGCGCTTCATCACGTCGAGCGCGTCTTCGCTGCGGATCGATTTGAAGAGGTGATCTTTCTTGAACTGCTTCACCGTGAAGCCCGACGCGCGGAACTCTGCGAGCTCGCGTTTCGTCGGTGGCTCGACGTCGTCGTAGAAGCCTTTGATCTTCACCTTGCCGGTCTTCGCGTCGTACATCTCGGAGACGAGCTGCATCAATTCGCCGATCGGATTGCGCGCTGCGCCGCCGGTGACGCCGGAGTGCTGATCGGTCGTGCCGGTCTCGAGGTGCAGCGTGAGTCCCTGCAATCCGCGCAGGCCCGCGGGTGATGCCGGTTGTTTGCGCGAGACCCAGATCGTGTCGGAGACGAGGATGTGTCCCGTCGCGAGCTCGCCCGCGTATTTCTTGATGCCTGATTCGAAATTCGGGGAGCCGATTTCTTCCTCGAGCTCCCAGAGGAATTGCACGTTCACCGGCACGCCCGCTTCGCGCGCGGCACGCATCCCCCACAACGCGGTGAGCGCGGGACCTTTGTCATCGGTGGTGCCGCGGCCGAAGTAGCGATTGCCGTCCTTGGTGAATTTGAACGGATCGGTGTTCCACGGTTCGGTTTCACGCGAGGCCGGCTGCACGTCTAGGTGGTTGTAGATCGTGACGGTGGGGCTTCCTGCCTTGAAGTTGAAGCGGCCGTGCACGAGCGGATTGCCGTCGGTCTCGAGCACGTTCGCCTCGCCGCCGAAATCGCGAATGAGCTGCGCGCCCGCTTCCGCGCAGCGGCGGATGTCGCTCGCATGCGACGGGTCGGCGGAGACGGAGGGAATCTCGACGAACTGCGCGAGCGAGCGCTCAAAATTCTCGCGCTCCTTCGCGGCCCAGTTGGTGAGGGATTTTTTGTCGATGTTCATGCGCGCGGATTGTATCGAGGCAGTGGGCAGTTGGCAGTAGGCAGTTGGCAGAAAGCGTCAGCGGGCTTTTCTTCTGCCCACTGCTCACTGCCCACTGCCCACTCGTCACCACCCCGCCGGTGCGCCTGCCAACCGCGCGTCCGAGGCGCCGATGCGCATGTTGGTGGCGGGATCGATCATCACGCCTTGCGCGTCGCCGACGTCTTCGAGCTTCACGCGGAATTTGTAGCCCATGGCTTCGAGGGCGGCGCGTGTGTCGGGGTTGACGCCGAGGGTCTCGCTGTAGATTTCGTCGGGCATCCATTGATGATGGATGCGCGGTGCGTCGATCGCGGCTTGCAGGTCGAGGCCGAAGTCGATCACGTTCAGGATCACTTGCAGCACAGTATTGATGATGCGCGGTCCACCGGGGCTGCCGACGGCGAAGAAGACCTTGCCGTCTTTCAACACGATCGCGGGCGTCATCGACGACAGCGGCGTTTTCTTCGGTGCGATCGCGTTTGCTTCGCCCTGGATCAATTGAAAGTCGTTCGGCTCGCCGGGCTTCGACGTGAAGTCATCCATTTCGTTGTTGAGGAGAAAGCCCGCACCTTTCACCGTCACGCCGGAGCCGAACGTGTCGTTGAGCGTGAACGTGCTCGACACGACGTTGCCGTCGGCGTCGACGATCGTGAAGTGCGTCGTGTTGGGCGATTCGTACGCGGCGGGTGTTCCGGGGCCGATCTCGCCCGACGGCGTTGCGTGCGCGGGGTCGATCGATTTGCGGCGCTCGTTCGCGTACTTCTTTGAGATCAATCCTTCGACCGGGACTTTCACGAAATCGGGATCGCCGAGAAATTCGGAACGATCGGCGAAGGCGCGGCGCATCGCCTCGATGACGGTGTGAAAGTAGCGCGCGCTTTGAAAACCCATCGACTTGAGGTCGTAGGCCTCGAGGATGTTGAGCATCTCGAGCAGCGTGGTTCCGCCCGAGGATGGCGGCGGCATCGTGACGATCTCGTAGCCGCGATACGTGCCGCGCAGCGGCTTGCGGATTTTCGGCGTGTACGTTTTCAGATCGTCGAGCGTGATGAGGCCACCGTGCGCGCTGAGCTCCGCGACGAGCAGTTTCGCAGTCTTGCCCTCGTAGAAATCGCGCGGATTCTTCTGCAGGCGCGCGAGTGTCGCGGCGAGCTCGGGCTGCACGAGGCGCTCGTTCATTTCGTAGAAGCGGCCGTTGCGCTGAAAGATGCGGCGGCTCTCGTCGAAGCGCGCCATCTTGTCGATCGTCTCCTGCTTTCGCAGCAAACGCGCGAGGTGGTAGTTGATCTCGAAGCCGTCCGCCGCGAGTTTGCGCGCGGGCTCGACGAGCTCGGCCCATTTCAATTTGCCGTGACGCTGATGCGCGAGTGCGAGTCCCGCGACGGTGCCTGGCACGGCGACGGCTCTGTGTCCGTCGATCGAGAGGCGCTTGATGACGTTGCCCTGCGCGTCGAGGTACATCTCGCGCGACGCTGCGAGCGGCGCGCGCTCGCGATAATCAAGCGCGTCGAGCGTTCCGTCGGCTTTGCGGACGAGCATGAAACCGCCGCCGCCGAGGTTGCCGGCGGAGGGCCAAGTGACGGCGAGGGCGAAACTGACGGCGACCGCGGCGTCGACCGCGTTGCCGCCTTTGCGCATCACGTCCGCGCCGATTTGCGATGCGATCGGACTCGTGCTCGCGACCATCACGTGGCGCGCGCGCAACGGTTCTTTCGTCGCGGCGAGCAGGGGAAAGGCGAGCAGAGAGAGGAAACAGGCAAGCGCCGTCTTCATCGGGCCGAAGTGTATCTTGGAGGCAGTAGGCAGTGGCCAGTAGGCAGTAGGCAGTAGGCAGTG
>DATKFO010000291.1:0-5458 GCA_035544355.1 Thermoanaerobaculia bacterium | reverse complement strand
CTTCGCCGGGCTTTTTCTGCTCTTCCTCGGCACGCTCTTCGCCGCCGTGGTGCAGTACGGCGACCACATCTACTTCAGCGAGCAGGGGGTGATGTACGAGAACCGCCTGCTGTCGCTGTTCGGCAAGCGCGGCAAGTGGATGCGCTGGGAAGACATCATCGAGATTCGCGAGATGAAGGAGAACGTACTCGTGCTCATGTCGAGCGACGGACGCCGCATTCTCGTCGACGCAATCCTCGGCTACGCCTACGCGCGAGCGGAGATTCTCAAGCGAGCGCCCCAGGCCTTGCTGACCGGCACGCTCGCTCGCGACTCCACTTGAATGTGGGACAGGCTGAAGCCTGTCCTACATCTCGCCTGCGATTACGCGCTCGTACATCTGGCGATAGACCGGCACGACTTTGATTTCGTCGAAGCGATCGATCGCCTGCTCGCGGCCGTGTTTCCCCATGCGCGTGCGCAGCGCGTCGTCGCTCAGGATCTCGATCGCGCGCTCGGCCATGCCGCGGACGTCGGCGACGGGGAGCAGAAAGCCTGTCACTCCATCGTCCACAACTTCCGGCAGTCCCCCGGAGCGCGTCGCGATCACCGGCACTTCGGACGCGAGCGCTTCGAGCGCAGCCATACCGAACGACTCGGTCTCGGACGGCAGCAAGAACAGATCGGCGGCGCCGTGGACTTCTTCGAGGGTGGCTACGTTGCCGAGGAAGACGGCGCGGAGCTGGCGCTCGCGGCAGAACTGTTCCGCGCGTGAGCGATCGGGACCGTCGCCGACCATGATCAGGCGGCTCGGCACGACGCGAGAGACTTGCTCGAACACGCTCACGACGTCCATCACGCGCTTCACCGGACGGAAGTTCGACACGTGGCAGAGCAGTTTGTCGTTCGTTTTGCCGAACATGTCGCGGAACGCGCTGCGATTGCGCTTGAAGCGCGCGGGATCGACGAAGTTCGGGATCACTTCGATGTGCTTCGTCGTCTCGAAATGCGTGACTGTTTCGTCCTTCAGCCATTGCGAGACCGACGTCACGCCGTCCGACACTTCGATGCCGAATTTCGTGATCGGCAGATAGCTCGCGTCGCGTCCGACGAGCGTGATGTCGGTGCCGTGCAGCGTCGTGATCACTTTCAACTTCTCGCTGCGCAGGATTTGCTTCGCGAGATGCGCGCTGATCGCGTGCGGAATCGCGTAGTGCACGTGCAGCACGTCGAGCTTCTCGTACGCCGCGACTTCGGCCATCTTCGTCGCGAGCGCGAGCGTGTACGGCGGATACGGATCGAACAGCGGATACGGCGTGACCGTGACTTCGTGAAAGTGCACGCGCTCGTGCAGAACGTTCAGGCGCGACGGCAGCGCGTAGCTGATGAAGTGCACGTCATCGCCGAGCTTCGCGAGCGCAAGCCCGAGCTCCGTCGCAACGACGCCGGAGCCACCGAAGGTGGGATAGCAGGTGATGCCGACTTTCATTGTGGGCAGTAGGCAGTGGGCGGTGGGCAGAGGATGAGACGATCAAAGCGTTGGGCGGGCGTGTCTGCCCACTGCCCACTGCCCACTGCCCACCGGAAGTGCCTCATGCGATCTCCCTTCCGTCATACGCTGCGATCACATCCGAGACCTTCGGCGGCTGCTTGGTCACAAACGCCTCGCCGTATTTCGCGCCGATCAGCGCGCCGTAGTGTTTGCCGCGCGCGTTGATCATCTCCAGGAATTTCGGATCGGAGAGCACGGTCGCAGGCTCTTTCGATTTCGGATCGTGGAACTGCGATTTGAAGGCAGCGATCGCGCGCGTTTTCGTTTTCCACGTCGCGGTCACGTCGACGACGAACGTCGGCGGGATCGGATAGTTCTGCAGGTAATAGACCACCGCCTGCGGACGATGCGCGGGACGGCCGGTGTCGAGCGCGCGCAACCCCGCGTAAAACGAAGCGTCGGTGACGACGCGGCCCGCGCGCTCGTGATCGGGATGCCGCTCGTCGGGATACGAAACGAACACGAGCCGCGGTTTGCACACGCGCAGGATCTCGATGATCTGCAACTCTTCGTCGCGTCCGGTGCGCAGCGCGCCGTCGCCGAAATCGAGTTGCTCGCGAAACGATGCGCCGAGGATTTTGGCGGAGTTCGCGGCTTCGCGCTTGCGCGTTGCGGCCGTACCGCGCGTGCCCATCTCGCCGCGCGTGAGATCGACCATGCCGACCGCGCGCCCGTCGCGCACGAACTTCGCGACCGTGCCGCCGGCGGAAAGCTCGGTGTCGTCGGGATGCGCGGCGAAGAAGATGGCGTCTACTGGAACGAGTTGCATAGTTGATTCGAGTTGCAGAGTCGCAGAGTTCCAGAGTTCCAGAGGGGCATGAACCACTCTCCTCTGCAACTCTGCAACTCTGCAACTCCTCATAGGGAAACAATACCGAAAGTTTCCGCGTCGGGCTCGACGCAGTCGATGACGCTGTCGATGAGATGCTGGCCGTACTCGCGCCAGTACGGGAACCAGCCGACGACGCGATCCTGCACTTTGCGATCGGGATAGAGCGTCGCCACGAGCTCGCGCACCGCGGCGTGACGCTCGCGATCTTTGCGCACGAGTCCGCGGATCGCGCGCTCGGTCAGTTTGTCGAAGTGATACTCGATGTGTCCGATCGAGCGATTGATCGCGCGCGCGAGGGCGTGATCGGCCGGCAGCGCGAGCTCGCCAATCTGCTCGATGCGCGCAAGCAAATCGCGCCGTGCGACGGTTGCGATCTCTTCGATGCGCGTGACGGCGTCGGGCTCGCGCTCCGCGAGAATCTCGTCGGGATCGCGAAAGAGCTCGCCCGGATCGAGTTGAAAGCGATCGATCGCTTTCGCAATCCGCTTCGGCGCCAGCAATGCGTGTCCGCGCAACGCAACGCGCGGCATCGCGACCCCCAACAATTCATACACCGGCGCGATCTGCTCGTAATACGCAACCTCGGCAGGCCCGCCGACGAAGACGCTCGTGCCGAACACGAAGTCCTGCAGCAGCGGACGCGTGAGCGCGGACGTCGACGTGCGCTCCGGTGAGGCGTTGCCCGTTCCTCGTTGCCGGTTGCCCGCGTCGTCGATTTCGTAGAGGAGCGTGTACTCCTCTTCACCTTTGCGCGGAACGACCTGACCATGTTTGATCGCCGCCTGAATCTCCGCTTCGCGCGCGCGAATCTGCTGAAACAGCGGCTCGCCCGCGCGGCGCAGCTCGGGCAGCAGCGCGTCGATCAGCACGACCTCGCCGCCGAACACGCTCGCGATCAGCTCCGCGAACGAATCGCGAAACGTGATTCCTTCGCGCAGCCACTCCGGCCGCGGCAGGTCGTGCAGCGCGAGCAGCTGCGTGATCAGCGCTTCCGGCACCGGCTGCGGGCCGACCATCGCGTGCTTGCCGTTCGTGCGAATCGCGCGCAGCTCGACGAGATCGCGCTGCCGGTTCGCACCGATCGCGGGCAGAAACAGCGTCGCAACTTCATCCCAATCGTGATCCTCGGTCGCGAGCCAGAAGAAGACCGTCGCAGCTTGCCCGCTCTTCTCCAGCTCGCGCTTCATCTTGATGAGCGTCGCAATTTTCGTGAGCGTGTAGATCGGCCCGCCCACGAAGCCGACCTGCTGGCCGGCGATGAGCGCGACAGCGTTCGGATCGAGCTTGACGAAGTTGCCCCAATGCTTGTTCGACTCGATGATCGCGTCACGCAGGGCCGGTTCTCCACGTAGGGCCGGCTCTCCAGCCGGCCCGGACCGGCTGAGAGCCGGTCCTACGTTTCGCCGTCCACCACGTACGCCGATTCGTTCCAAAGGAACGCGAATACACCCCATCAGGACTTGCTCCCGACGAGGATCAAGCGCGGCGAGGAGCGTCCGAACGGCGTGCCGTCAAAGTCGCCGAAGGCGGCGCGGATCGAAAGGTTGTGCGAAGTGAACATCGTCGAGATCTCGGCGAGATCGTATCCGCGAACACGCTCGAGATAGCGCTTGTGACCGATCGTTATCCGCTTGTTGAACGATCGGGAAGATCCGTCCCACCAGCGCTCGATCGAGACCTCGCCGATCGGCGTCGATTGCACTTCACTCTTCACCAGCTTCTCGAGCTCACGTTCGACGTTGAGATAGTCAAACAGAAACTGGCCGCCGCCGCGCAGCACGCGCCCCATCTCGCGCACGACGCGCACGTTTTCGCTCTCCGTTTCAAAGTACCCAAAACTCGTAAAGAAGTTGACCAATCCCGCGAACGAGTCGTCGCGGAACGGCAGCACGCGCATGTCCGCAAGCGCGACCGGCATCGCACTGTACTGCGCGATCCCCGTGCGCAACAGAGTGAACGAGAGATCACAACCGATCGGCGCATACCCGATCGCGCGCAGCTCGATCACATGCCGTCCCATGCCGCACGCCAGATCGAGCAGCGGTCCGCGAATCTCCCCGCACTGCTCGCGGAGAAACGCGACCTGCTGCCGCGCCTCATGCTCATCGCGATGCGCGTAGAGCTCGAGGTACTCCTCGCCGAACCATTCGCGATACCAGGTCAATGCTCAAAGTCTATCCTGAGGCGCTTTGCGCCGAAGGATCTCTCCGTGCACCGCGACAACCTGTCCGCGCGAGCGCTGCCGGTGCACGCAGAGATCCTGCCGCTGCGCGTCAGGATAAACGGCTGATCTGTTCTGCGATCAACCGCTCGTTCTCCCGCGAGCGCTCGATCGCGATCTCGAGCGAGGCGGTGAGACCGCGCGCGTTCGCGAGCATCGCTTCGAGCTCCGCGCGCTCGGCGCCGGCGTCGTGAATCTCCGCGGTCGGCGCGGCGAACGGATCGTCCGCGACCGGCGCGCTGAACACGTCATCCGCAGGTTCCTCGGGCGCAACGGCGACGCTGCCGAACGGATCCTCCTCCTCTTCGGGACCCGCAACCGCATCGACCGCGGTGTCGATCGCATCGAACGCGCTGTCGAACGGATCGGCCGCAGGCTCTGCCGCCATGAACGGCGCGGGCGCCGGCGCGGGACGCGGTGGCGGCGGCGCGTCAGTCTTCATCGACAGCTTCGGCGTGCCGGCCGACGAGCTCGTGACGCCCGACTTCGCCTTCATGTCGGGCGCAGCGAGCGGCGGCTCTTCGTACAACGTCGTATCGACGTTGTTCTTCAGATTGTCGAGGATGCGCGCCACCGCCGCGCGCAGCGTCGCCGTCACGCCGACGCCCTGAATCGCGGCTGCTTCGACGACCGGATGCGGTCCCGGTGCGAGGTACTCCGTCATTTCCTCGATCGTCGCCGCGGTCGGCAGATCGCGTTTGTTGTATTGAAAGACGATCGCGATCTTGTCGGGATCGATGCGATTGATGCGCAGATTGGTCTTCAGATTTTCGAGGCTGTCGAGGTTCGAGTCGCGCATCGATTGCTGCGAGTCGGCGACGAATACCACGCCGTCCGCGCCGCGCAGCACGAGCTTGCGCGTGGCGTCGTAGAA
>DATKFO010000290.1:0-6688 GCA_035544355.1 Thermoanaerobaculia bacterium | reverse complement strand
GCCTCGGGCTCGGGCACGCGCATTTTCAACATGCGCTTCAATCCCATCGGGATCAACACGAGCGCGAGCATCAGCGCAGCAACCGTGAACAAGCGTTTCAACGCATCGCCCTCGGTCATCGTGCCGTTGAACAGCGCGTCGGCGCAGTATGCGAAGACGTAGTTCGATGGTGCGAGGCCGAGGGTGGTTGCGAAGATGAAGTCGAGGAGCGTGACGCCTGCGACGCCGGCGCCGTAGTTGAGGACTGCGAATGGGAAGAGCGGGATGAGGCGCAGCACGAGCAGCGATTTGAATCCGGCGTGATCGACTTGCTTCGCGACCATCTTGCCGACGCGGCCGAAGCGCTCGAGCAATCCTTCGCCGATGAAGCGGCCGGTGAAGAACGAGAGCGTGGCGCCGAGGACTCCGCCGATCAGCGCGTACGTGCCGCCGAGCTTCCAGCCCCAGATCACGCCGGCGGCGAGAATGAAGACGCTCGCGGGAATCGCGAGCACGCAGCCGATCGCGTAGAGCACGATGAACGCGATCGGTCCGTACCAGACGCCACGCAGTTGCTCGACTGTGTGGCGGATATGGTCACGCGTGAGGTGCTCGCGCAGCGGCGTGAAGTAGATCGCGGCGACAGCTCCTGCGAGCAGGACCGCAATCGCGATCTTGATGAGAGCGCGGCGCGACATCAGCGGCTGCGCTCTTCGACGATGATGACGGAGTTCGGCTCAGTCGTGCTCTGCAGGCCCATCGTGCGCGTCACGACGTCGAACGCGGTCTTGCACGGCACCTTTGTCAGATAGAACGTGCCTTTCCCCTGCACGTCGCGATCGATCACGAGGTTCTTGATCGCGCACTGCTTCTGCATCGACTTGAGGACGACGCGAATGTCGGCGTCCTTCACGTCGAGCGTGACTGTGGCAGTGGCTGCGAGAAGGAACGCAGCGATCACGCCGCGTTCTCCACGATCATGGCGATGCCCTGGCCGCCGCCGATGCACGCGGACGCGAGTCCGTAGCGCTGTTTGCGGCGGCGCAGCTCGTACAGCAGCGTGAGCACGAGACGCGTGCCGGATGCGGCGAGCGGATGTCCGAGTGCGATCGCGCCGCCGTTCACGTTGAGCTTGGATTCGTCGATGTTCAGCTCTTTTGCGACGGCGAGGATCTGCGCGGCGAACGCTTCGTTGATCTCGATGAGATCGATGTCGTCGAGCTTGAGATTGGCGCGGCGAAGCGCGATCTGCGTCGCGGGAACGGGGCCGATGCCCATGATGTCGGGATCGCATCCGGCGATGCCCCACGACACGATGCGGCCGAGCGGCTTTCTCCCCTTCTCTGCCGCTTTCTCCGCGGTGGTGACGACGAGCATCGCGGCGCCATCGACGATGCCGCTCGCGTTGCCTGCGGTGACGAAGCCGTCTTTCGAAAACGCCGGCTTGAGTTTCGCGAGACCTTCGATCGTCGCGTCGGGGCGAATGTGATCGTCGGCCGTGATCTGTTCGCCCTTGCGGCCGACGGGAACGGCGACGATCTCTTCTTTCAACCTGTCCTGCGATTCCGTTGCGCATTTCTGGCTGCGCAGCGCGAAGCGATCCTGTTCTTCACGCGAGATGTCGTACTTGCGCGCGAGATTTTCCGCGGTCTGCGCCATGTACAAACCGCAGTAGGTGTCGAGCAGCGCAACCATCAGCGAATCTTCGACGGTCGCTTGTCCGAGCTTCCAACCTTTGCGCGCGCCCCGCATCACATGCGGCGCCTGCGACATGTTTTCCATTCCGCCGGCGAGCACGGTCGTCGCTTCGTCGAGCAGGATCTGCTCGGCGCCGTTGATGATCGACTGGATGCCCGATCCGCAGAGGCGATTCACGGTGAGCGCGGGAACGTGTTTCGGCACGCCTGCTTTCAGACCGACGTGGCGCGCGCCGTAGATTGCGTCGCCCGAAGTCTGCAACGCGTTGCCGACGATGACGTGCTCGATCTCTTCCGGCGCGAAACCGCTGCGCGAGAGTGCTTCCTTCGCCGCGATCGCGCCGAGCTCGATCGCGCTGACGTCGCTGAAGTGTCCGTTGTATTCCGCCATCGGCGTGCGTGCGCCGTCGACGATCACGATGTCTTTCACGTTGACTCCCGATTCCTATGCTGGGCGCTGGAAACGCGCCGGCGCGCGATGATATTCGATGCGAGCACGACGATCGCGGCGATCTCGACCGCGGTCATCCACGCGCTCCCCTCGATCCCGAATTCCGCACCCGTCAGCCACTCGGGGCCGCGCTCGATCGTGATTGCGACCGATTCGGCTTGCACGTAGCCGCTGACCTCGTGCCCGAGGATTGGGCCGCTCATCAGATTCCACGCGAGGTGCAGGCCGATCGGAAACCAGAGGCGCTCGAAGCGTGCGTACGCGAGTCCGAGGAGGATGCCGCCCAGAAAGATGTTCAGGAGCGGGAGTGCATCGATTCCCTTGTTGCGAATGTGAAATGCGGAGAAGACGAACGCGACGAACACGATCGCGAACGCAGGCTTCCATCGATACAGCTTCTGAAACGGATAGCCGCGAAACAGCAGCTCTTCGTGAACCGCCGCGGGGATGAAGACGAGCACGAGCTCACGCCACGGAAATCCGGTGCCTGCTGCGTGGCGTACGTCGGTCGTCAAGACGATGAGAAGGTCGCAAGTGCCGATCAGCGCAATCGCGAAGGCTGCGCCGAGAATCAGCTCGCGCGTGGCGATGAGCGGACGCGTTTCGAGTCCGAGGTTCCACCGGCTCGACTCCCACCACGGGATCATCACCGCGGTCGCGACGACGACGCTGATCAGCGCCGCCCATTGCGGAAGCGTGACGACGCGCAACTTTGCGAGTGCGAGGAATGTGGCAAGATAAATCGCCCCGAAGAGAACGAGAGGTGCGAAGAGGCGATCGACGGTGCGGATGATTCGCCGGAACGCATTCTCCGAGGATGGTGCATGAGACAGATCTGCTCCGACGTCGCCGCGCTCGTCCTTCGCATCGCCGCGGGATTGATCTTCATCCCGCACGGGTGGGCGAAGGTTTTCGGTGAAGGTGGTCCCGGCGCATTCGCCGCCGGACTCCCCGATCTCGGCATTCCCGCGTTCCTCGGATACATCGCCGCCTACGCGGAGCTCTTCGGCGGCGCGCTCCTGATCCTCGGGCTTCTCACGCGTCTCGATGCGTTCCTCCTCGCCTGCACGATCGGCGTCGCCGCCTTCGTGGTGAAGCTCCCCGATGCCTTGTACGAGGTTCAGCCGGGACAGATCAAGTTGTTCGTCGTCGTGCGCGGCCTGGAGATCGAGCTTGCGCTGCTCGCGATCGCGATTGCGTTGCTGCTCACGGGCGCGGGACGGATCTCACTCGATGGTCTGCTGCGCGTCGACGAGCGCGTTGCGTCGCTGTTTCGCAGAAAAAAATAAGGGCGGCCCGAGGCCGCCCCAAACGAGATTCGCTGAACGTTGCTTATTGTCCGCCGACGTCTTCGACGATGATGCCGATGTTCTTGCAGCCGGCGGCACGGGCGAGATCGAGGAACTTGATCGTCGACTCGTAGTCGACGTCGCGTCCACCGGAGAAGAAGACCATCTTCGAGGTGTTCCCCTTGATGATCTCGCGAATGCGCGGCTGGAACTGCTCCATCGTCATCTCTTCTTTGTTGATCATCACGCGGCCGCCCGCCAGGAGGCGAAGGATGATTTGATCCTGCACCGCGGACGGAGGGAGGTTCGCGGGCGCCTTGGGCGGGACCTTCACGAGGTAGCCCATCTGGACGACCGGGGTGATGACCATGAAGATGATCAGGAGCACGAGAACAACGTCGACGAGCGGCGTGACGTTGATATCCGACTTGATGTTTCCGCTTCCACCGACTTGCATGCGCGTTAGGTTCCTTGTTGAGCTTGCTGCGAGTCTTTGGGCTGGGCAATCAAGCCGACATCGTTGAAGCCGACTTCACGGCACGCCTTGAGAACGTCGAGCACGGCACCGTACTTCGTGAGCTTGTCGCCTTTGACGGCAATCTCCCGGTCCGGCGTTTTCTGGTGAATCAGTTCGAGCTCGGACTGAACCTGCTCTTTCCGGACGACGACCGATCCGAGGTACACCGACCCGTCCGCCTTCACGGAGATTTGCAGCTGCTTCTCCGTGTCCGGGGTCCGCTCCGGTTTGTCCACGATCGGAAGGTTGATCGGAATGCCCTTCTGCAGCATGGGCGTGACGACCATGAAGATGATCAGCAAGACCAGACAGACGTCGACGAGCGGCGTCACGTTGATGTCGGAGGTCAGCGCTGACCTCGACAGCTTGCCGAGCGAGCTATGCCACTGATTTTTCATTGCCACCAGCTTCCTTCAGGAAGTAGATCGCCATCTCCGAGCCGGAATTCGACATCTCGACCGTGAAACGGTCGACGCGGTTCTGGAAGTAGTTGTACGCCCACACCGCGGGAATGGCGACGCCGAGTCCGAATGCGGTGGTGATGAGCGCTTCGGCGATACCGGCCGAGACCGAGGCGATGCCGCCGCCGGAGGTGGCCATCTTCTCGAACGCGTGAATGATGCCGAGAACCGTGCCGAAGAGACCGACGAACGGTGCGGTGGCGCCGATCGTTGCGAGCACGCCGAGATTTTCCTTCAGCTCGGCGACCGTGATCATCGCGGTGCGATCCATGCCCTGACGCGCGGCTTCGACGGCGATCTCGGGATCCGAGTTCCGCTTGTCGCGGCGGGATGCTTCGAACTCCAGCAGGCCGGCGGCGATGACTTTCGCCAGGTGGCTGCTGCGATACTTCTTCGTCACCTCGATGGCCTGCGCGTATTCGCCCTTGGTCAGCAGGTTCGAAAGCGCGCCGAGCAGCTTGAGCGACTGGCTCTTGGCTTTGTTGAAGGTGATGAAGCGCTCGATCATGACCCACAGCGAATAGATCGACATGATCGCCATCAGAATCACGACGCCCTTGGCGAGCCAGGACATCGATGTCCACATTGCTTGAAGACTCAGATCCATAGTTCAGTTCCCTCCGTTACGGTCCGGACAGCGCCGGATCAGATTTCTTTTCTTAGTTGAGCTTGAAATTGACGGTCAGGTTGAAGATGACGTCGACCGGCTGGCCGTTGAGCGTGCCCGGTCGGAACTTCCACTTTTTCACGGCTTCGACGGCGGATTGATCGAGACCGAACGGCAGCGGCTTGAGAACCTTCACGTTCTGCACGTTGCCGTTCTTGTCGATGATGCACTCGACGATCACGATGCCCGAGATGCGAGCCTTGCGCGCGACTTCGGGATAACCCGGCTCGACGCGATTGATGACGACCGGTGCTTTGACGTCGCCGCCGACGCGCAACGGCGCGGCTGGCGGAGGAGGCGCAGTGTCCGTGACGATTCCGCCGACGACGCCACCGACGACACCGCCGAGAACGCCACCTTCGACACCACCTTCGACACCGCCCTCGACACCCGCATCTGCCGATGCAGTCTCGACGGGCTTGACGGCATCAGGAACGGTGGTGGGTGCGAGATTGAGAAGATCTTTCGGAACTTCGACCGGCTTCACGACCTGCGTCGGCTTCACCGCGGCCTTGGGTGGCGGCGGCGGTGGAGGCGGTGGTGGAGGAGGCGCGGCAACGGAGTACTGCGCGACCTGCGCGGGTGAGTTCGTCGGGAAGTCGACGGTCCAGACGGCGCCGAAGATCGTTCCCGCAACCACGACGACGTGGAGCGCGATCGACACGGGCAGCGTCAGGAACTTCTGAATTCCGACTTTTTGTTTTCGCGATTCGACAACGGTAGTTTCGAACATGATTTTGTCGTCCGCTAGCTCTGCTTCTGCTGGCCTGCCTGGGCTGCAGCTTCAGCTCTCTTCTTCTTGATGATCTCGACGGCGCGGGTGCGGATCGCGTCGGCCTGGGCGATGAGTGCCTGCTGTTTCACCGGATCGGTCTCGACGAGCGCCTGCTGGCGATAGAGAAGATTGAGGTACGCCATCGACTCGAAGTAATCGGGCTTGAGCTCGATCGCTCTCTGCAGCGCGTTGCGTCCTTCGTCGATGATGTGCATTCGCTCGGCCATGTCGGCCGGCGGATTCTTCGCGACCTTCTCGTAGCAGACGACGCCGAAGATGTAGAACGCTTCGGGGTTCTTCGAGTCGAGCAGCGTGATCTTCTTGTACCAGTTGAGCGACTCGTTGAAGTTGCCCTGCTTCGCGTACAGCTGCGCGATCGAGCGGACGGCTTCGAGATCGTTGCCGTGCGTTTCGAGCCACTCCTGGAAGTAGTTGATCGCATCGGTGACGCGATCGGCGTTGAGGTAGAGATTGATGAGCGCTTCGCGCGCGATGCGATCGTCCGGGCGCTTCTTCAGATACGTGCGCAGCTCGCGAATCGCGTTGTCGGCCTGCGCCACGTTCTGCTGCGACGTGTCTTCAGGCACGTACATCCCGATGAGCGAATACCCGATCATCCGATCGAGATCCGGAAAGCTCTTCGGGTCGATCTCCCGGGCTTTCGAGTAGTGCTTCAGAGCCTCGGCGTATTCTTCTCTCTCATACGCGGAGTTTCCGTCGCGGATCTCCATCCGGGCTTCGACCTGCCGGCAGCTGGTCAGGGACAATAAGGAAACAGAAAGTGCCGCGAGAAGGCACAGTTTCGTTTTCATGTAGTTCAGAACTCCCAGATGAGCGTTCGCAGACTTGTTT
>DATKFO010000289.1:0-3867 GCA_035544355.1 Thermoanaerobaculia bacterium | reverse complement strand
GAGCGCCGCCGGCGCCGAGCGCGCGGTGCGGTTGGGCGGCTGCAGCAGCTTGATCCTGTGCAGCAGCTTCTGGAAGCGCTCGCGGTCCTCCGCGACATCGATGCTGTCGGGCGAGGTGCCGATGATCGGCACGCCGTTGGCCTCCAGGTCGAGCGCGAGCTTCAGCGGCGTCTGGCCGCCGAACTGCACGATGACGCCGAACGGCTTCTCGACGTTCACGATCTCGAGCACGTCTTCGAGCGTGAGCGGCTCGAAGTAGAGGCGATCGGACGTGTCGTAGTCCGTCGACACCGTTTCCGGATTGCAGTTGACCATGATCGTCTCGAAGCCGATCTCGCGCAGCGCGAACGACGCGTGCACGCAGCACGTGTCGAACTCGATGCCCTGTCCGATGCGATTCGGACCGGAGCCGAGGATCACGACCTTGCGGCGCGAGGTGGGATTCGATTCGTTTTCCGTTTCGTACGTCGAGTAGAGATACGGCGTCATGGCCTCGAACTCGGCCGCGCAGGTGTCGACGCGTTTGTAGACGGGGCGGATGCCGTCGCGATGCCGTTCCGCGCGCACGTCGGCTTCGCTGCGATTCGTGAGCTTCGCGAGGTGGCGGTCGGAGAAGCCGTTGCGCTTGAGCGTGCGCATGGGCGTCGACGCGATGTTCTGCTCCAGCTTCACGATCTCGCGAATCTCGCGCAGGAACCAGCGATCGATCGCGGACAGCTCGTGGATCTCATCGACGGTCATGCCGAGGCGCATGGCGTCGCCGACGGCGAAGATGCGGTCGGGTGTCGGCGTGCGCAGCATTTCGGGCATTTGCTCGCGCGTGTAGCCGCGCGATTCGAGTCCGGACATTCCGATCTCGAGCGAGCGCAATCCCTTTTGCAGCGCTTCGTTGAACGTGCGGCCGATCGCCATCGACTCGCCGACCGATTGCATCGAAAAGCTGAGCACGTGCGGCGTCTTCGGGAACTTCTCGAACGAGAAGCGCGGGATTTTCACGACCACGTAATCAATGGACGGCTCGAACGACGCCGGCGTTTTCTTCGTGATGTCGTTCGGGATTTCGTCGAGCGTGTAGCCGGCGGCGAGCTTCGCCGCGAATTTCGCGATCGGGAAGCCGGTCGCCTTCGACGCGAGCGCCGACGATCGCGACACGCGCGGGTTCATCTCGATCGCGAGGCGACGGCCGGTTTTCGGATCGACGGCGAATTGGATGTTCGAGCCGCCGGTCTCGACGCCGATCGCGCGGATGATGCGCTTCGCTTCGTCGCGCATCGCCTGGTACTCGGAATTCGTGAGCGTCTGCTGCGGCGCAACGGTGATCGAATCGCCGGTGTGCACGCCCATCGGATCGAAGTTCTCGATCGAACAGACGATGATCACGTTGTCGGCTTTGTCGCGCATCACCTCGAGCTCGAACTCTTTCCAGCCGATCACCGACTCTTCGGCGAGCACGCGATGCACGGGCGAGAGATCGAGTCCGCGCGCGACGATCGAGCGCAGCTCGGTGACGTTGTATGCGATGCCGCCGCCCGATCCGCCGAGAGTGAAGGAGGGGCGCACGACGAGCGGATAGCCGATCTCGGTGGCGAGATGCTCCGCGTCATCGATGCTCGCGACGTAGCCGGAGCGCGGCACTTCGACGCCGATCCGGTTCATGCATTCTTTGAAAAGCTGCCGGTCTTCGGCGGTCTTGATCGCCTCGTAATTCGCGCCGATCAGCTCGACCTTGTGACGCTCGAGCGCGCCGTTCTCGTAGAGCGCGATCGCGAGGTTGATCCCGGTCTGTCCGCCGACGGTCGGCAGGATCGCGTCGGGCTTCTCGCGCTCGATGATTCGTTCGAGCGATTCGGGTGTGAGCGGCTCGATGTACGTGCGGTCCGCGAACTCCGGGTCGGTCATGATCGTCGCCGGGTTCGAGTTGACCAAAATGATCCGGTAGCCTTCGTCCTTGAGCGCCTTGCACGCCTGCGTCCCGGAGTAGTCGAACTCGACCGCCTGACCGATGACGATGGGACCAGAACCGATGATGAGGATGGTGTGAATGTCGGACCGCTTGGGCATCGGACGCGAATGATATGTTCGAGGGGGAGAGTTGCATAGTTGCAGAGTGGCAGAGGGGACCGGCAAACCACCTCTGCAACTCTGTCACTCTGCAACTCTGCAACTCGATCATGAAGCGCCTCATCGAATGGGACTCGCTCGACGTCCGCGTCGACGGCACGAAACTCAACGAGATCATGCTCGCGACGGTCGGCGTCCCGCCGCCTATCGAGCGGATGTCGCTGCGCTTCGAAAACGGATTGCTGCGCGTCGAGGGCTCGATCCGCAAATTCATCAGCATCCCGTTCACGGTCGAGATCACGCGCATCCTCGCGAAGGGAACGACGGTCACGATTCCGCTCGGACGCATCTCCGCCGCGGGATTGCCCGTGCCGACGATCCTGCTCGATCTCTTCAAGAAACACATTCCGCGCGACGTGATGGAGTACAAAGAGCCTGCAACGTTCGTGATGTCGCTGGAGCGTTTTTTGCCACCTTTCGTCTCCGCCGACATCCAGAAAATCTGGATCATCGACGGCGGACTCGCGGTCACCCTCGGCAGAGGAGGGGCCGATCTGCCTACTGGAGGTACCGATGGAAACCCCGCATGACGACGACATTCCGCTGAGCGACGCCGAGATCATCGACGCGGTCGAAGAGGGCGCTGCGTCGTCCGCGCTCGTCACGAGCGATCGCGCGGAGCGCTACTACGACAAATGGCGCCGCGCGATCCGGCGCTACCTCGACAACAAAGGCTCCGTCGTCGGCACGGCCGCCGAATACCTCCTGCTGGTCCCCGACTTCTTCATGCTGCTCTGGCGCCTGATCAACGATCCGCGCGTCGAAGCAAAGAACAAAGTCCTCCTCGGCAGCGGCATCGCGTACTACATCTTTCCCTTCGACATCATCCCCGAAGGATTTCTCGGCCCGATCGGATTGCTCGACGACCTCGTGTTCGCCGTCTACATGCTCAACAAGATCCTCGCCGACACCAACCCCGCCATCCTGCGCGAGCACTGGAGCGGCGAAGACGACGTGCTCGTTGTGATCCAGCGCGTGCTCGCGGCGGCGGATCATTTGGTGGGGACGGAACTTCTAGGGCGCTTGAAGAAGCTGACGAAATAATCCGTTGCCATTTGCTCGAGAGCCGCCCCATATTGGAGGTGTGCGCCGATCTCTTTGCGTTTTCGTGCTGACGTTGATGGTTGTCGCGTTTGCAGAGGCGGAGACCACTGCGGGCATCGGTCGGGGACACGTCGTCGTCCAGGCACGTGAAGGGATGCTCAGCGCGGAGATCGACGGACCCAAAGTCGCTGATGGCATCGTGGATTACGAGTTTGTTCTCTGGCGCACGAATGCGGCGGACGATCCCGCCGAGCCGATCGAGTTTTCCGATGCACTCGTCTCCTACACGCCGGACAACATGATTGTGTTTTCGCGCTCGGAGCGACGCGCGGTGATCTTTGCAATCGCGAATCCGCAGAGGCGTGCGCAGGCGATCTCCGACATCGAGAGCGAGTTGCGGCAGCGCGGATTTCGGTTCGTCACGTTTCAGGGATACGGACTCGCGATCCGCAGCGGAGTCAGTCTCACGTCCGGAGAGCTCGCGACCTTCTGGGCGCAATACGCTGAAGGAAAGAGGACATGTTTCGCGCCTGACTGACGTCATTTTTTTTGATTCGCCTGTGGAAATTTGTGGACGACAGTGGAGATCAGTGGTACAAAGAGCCTCTAATAACCGGAAAAGTAGACCGGTGAGGGGACTCGGGGGAGCGTGGAACTCACTGTCCTGATGGGGCACAGCCCCGCGAAGATCGACGAAAAGGG
>DATKFO010000288.1:0-7781 GCA_035544355.1 Thermoanaerobaculia bacterium | reverse complement strand
GATTGTTGGCGGCGTTTTACAACACTTCTCCGTCCGGCTCACTTCCGATAGTCGTAGAAGCCGCGTCCGCTTTTCCTTCCAAGCCACCCCGCATCCACCATTTTGACGAGCAGCGGACACGGCCGGTACTTCGGATCGCCGAATCCATCTTCGAGCACTCGGAGGATCGCGAGACAGACGTCGAGGCCGATGAAATCGGCGAGCGTGAGCGGACCCATCGGGTGATTCATGCCGAGCTTCATCACGCCGTCGATCGCCTCTGCGGTCGCGACGCCTTCGTACAACGTGAAGATCGCTTCGTTGATCATCGGCATCAAGACGCGATTCGAAATGAAGCCGGGATAGTCGTTCACTTCGATCGGCGTCTTGCCCATCTGTTTCGATAGTGTTTCGACGCGCTGATACGTGTCATCCGACGTCGCGATGCCGCGAATCACTTCAACGAGCTGCATCACCGGCACCGGATTCATGAAGTGCATGCCGATGACTTTCTCGGGGCGCTTCGTCGCGGCCGCGATCTTCGTGATCGAGATCGAGGACGTGTTCGACGCGAGGATGCACTCCGGTTGCGTGATGGCGTCAAGTCGTTTGAACAGATCGGTTTTCGCGCCGAGCTGCTCGACGATCGCTTCGATCGTGATGTCCGCATTCGCGACCGAATCGAGGTCCGTCGTCGTCTTGATGCGCGAGAGCACGCCGTCGCGCTCCTCGGCGGTCATCTTTCCCTTATCGACGCCGCGCTGCAGATTCGCGGTGATCGTCGAGACCGCGCGCGTGAGGAAATCATCGGTGACGTCGACGAGCGTGACGTCGAATCCGCTAGCGGCCGCGGTGTGGGCGATTCCATTTCCCATCGTCCCGCCCCCGATGACGACGATGTTTTTCATTCGTTTTGACACTCCGGCCGTGAAATTGGCGAGACTCTACCCCAGTTTGGCGAACACGCGTAAGATCGACGACCCGGAGATTCGGATGGCGCGGAAATGCTTCATGTGTGGTGGCGAAATCGCAGATGGAATTCTCTGCGAGAAGTGCGACAAGCCGCGGAAGCCGAAAGAAAAAGCGGCAGTCGCTGTGACACCTGCAGCACCACCAACGCCGCCGCCCGCGGCGACACCGAAGCAGCAACCGAGTGTTGCTGCGACTGCACCCGCACTCGATCCATTTCCGAAAGCGCCGATCCTTCCGTTCCCCGTCGAATCCGCATCGCCTGCGATCACGAGCATCGTCGATTTGCTCGTCGCCGCCGGCGTTCCCTCAGTCCTCCTCGGACCCGATCGCACGGTGAAGTTCGTCGCCGATGAAGCGAAGAAGATCTTCGACGCGCCGCTCTCCGAGATCTCGAACCTGAAGTACATCGAGTCGAAAACGGGGCTGCGCATCGGCGACCTGTCGGTGCCGACGTCCGCGGGCATTCGCATCGGCACTCGCAACGTCATCTACACGCTCGTCCCGATCTCGGGCGGCGCGAGCGGCGCGGTGCTCGTGTTCCGCTACGCCGATCCGATGATCGAGTCGCACGCAGGCTTCGTCACGTACGTGCGCGAAACGGTTCTCGGGCCCCTGCGCGCGTTGCGCGAATCGCTGCACGCTGCCGCGAGCTCGCGGCAGGATCATTTCCTCGCCGACGCATCCGCGGGCGTCGATCAGATTCTCTCGTCGCTCGAGCTCGCGCCCGAAGTCGAAGAGATTGCGCTCGGCGCGCGTCCGGTTCCGAACGTCACCGACGTCGTGCGCCGCGTCGCCGATCGCTTCCGCGCGTTCGCGGATCTCAAAGGCATCGAGCTGCAGGTCGACGCGCAGGATCTCGAAGAGCGCTTCTCCGATCACGAGCAGCTCGCCGACGCGCTCGCGATCCTGATGGACAACGCGTTCCACTACGTGCCCGGCGGCGGCCAGGTCGTTCTCGGCGTCCGCTGGATGGAGCACAAAGGAAAACCGCTGCTGCTGTTCTTCGTGATGGACAACGGTCCGCTCGTCCCCGAAGAACTGCGGCAGGCGATCTTCGAGCCGTCGTTCCCGTGGAACCCGACGTCGAGCCAGCGCACGGGACGCGGACTGTTCAAATGCCGCGAATTTGCCGCGAACCACGCCGGTTCCGTGTGGGTCGAGTCGAAGACCGGTAAGGCATGCACGTTCTTCCTGCGCGTTCGTCCCGACGGTGTCCGATGAAAACACGCATCCTCGCTCTCGCCTCGCTGCTGCTTTGCGCGTCCGCATTCGCGGCCGACAGGGCCAATCTCGACATCACGCGCGAAACGGTGCTCGCGCAGATGAACGCCTATCGCATCGACCTCGGACTCTCGCCGCTCCGCGAAGACCCGCGCCTCTCCCTCGCCGCCGAGGATCGCATGCGCGACATGGAAGACCTCGGATACTGGGCGCACCAATCGCCCGACGGCCGCTCGCCGTTCCTCTGGCTCGCGAAGCGAAGCTACGCGTTCTCCTACGCCGGCGAAAACCTCGCACGCGGATTCGAAACGCCGGAGGTGTTGGTGGCGTCATGGATGGACTCCGACGGCCACCGCGCAAACATCATGTCGCCGCTCTTCCAGGACTGCGGCGTCGCGATCATCGACGGCGCCGTGACCGGCCGCGCAACGGGCAAGTCGGTCGTGGTGATCTTCGCGCGGCAGAAATCCGAGTAGGGGCGGCCTGCGGCCGCCCGAATCCCCGGCCGGTGCACCATGGTGCAGAGTGGTGCACGCTGGTGTAACATCGCACCATGGCCGCGCCCCAAAGAAATGTTCGCCAGAGCGTCAACCTGCCGTCTGCAGTCGCGCGACGTGTGCAGGCGCTCGCAAAGCGACGCCGCACGAGCGCGAATCGCGTGATCGTCGACTTGATCGAAGCCGGTCTCGACGCGAAAGAGCAGGAGAAGAACGCGTTCTTCGATCTGGCCGATCAGCTCACGCATGCTTCGAATCCCGCGGAACAGAAGCGGCTGAAAGAAGAACTTGCCCGGATGACCTTCGGTGACGAGTAGTGCCGAAGATTCAGTGGACGAATCTGCCTCCCGCGTTGCGCGACCATCTCTTTGACCGGCTCCGCGAACGAAAAATCACGACGGAGGATCTCTACCAGCTCAAGTCATGGCGGGAGTCGGAACCAGATGCGCCGGATGGTCTATGGTTCAAGGACTTCGGCTCGTTCAAGATCTGCGGCGAAGGCAAATATCCGAAGACATTTCTCCTTCACGGACAAGCTGCCCGCGGACAGAAGTTGTAGCGCGTAATCACACAACAACTACGCTCGCATCCACCTCGCTCCGCCACCGCCCCATCCCCCCGACCAGATTCAGCACGCGCGCGTATCCCTCGCGCTTGAGGAACTGCTGCACTTGCGCGCTGCGGCCGCCGCTGCGGCAGATCACGACAATCTCGGAGTCGCGCGGGATTTCCGCGACGCGGGACGGCACTTCGCGCATCGGGATGTGCGTTGCGTTTTCGAGATGGCCGGCGGTCCATTCGTACGGCTCGCGGACGTCGATGAGCACGAGAGCGTCGCCGCTGGCGAGTCGCTCGGAGAGTTGGGCGGGTGTGATGTCGTTCATGGAACTGCAGAGCTCCTCGTAGTCGATGAGTGTGTCGATGCGTGCGTGTGCGTCGCACCGTTTGGGCAATCGTAGCTGGCGGAACGTCATCGCGAGCGCATCGAAAAGTAGCAGGCGTCCGATGAGCGGCTCGCCCGCGCCCGTGATCAGCTTGATCGTCTCCGTTGCTTGAATCGATCCAATTACGCCGGGCAGGACGCCGAGGACGCCGGCTTCGGCGCAGGATGGGACGAGATGTGGCGGTGGCGGCGTCGGAACCATGCAGCGATAACACGGGCCGACGCGCGCATCGAATACCGACGCTTGTCCCTCGAAGCGAAAGATCGAGCCGTAAACGTTGGGCTTGCCGAGAATCACGCACGCGTCGTTGACGAGATAGCGCGTGGGGAAATTGTCGGTGCCGTCGACGATCACGTCGTAGTCGCGAAGGATGTCGAGCGCGTTCGCCGATGTGAGTCGCGCCTCGTGCGTGACGACATCGATCTCCGGATTCAGATCGAGAACACGCTCGCGCGCTGCGTCGACCTTCTTCCGGCCGACAGAGGATGTGCTGTAGAGAATCTGGCGATGAAGGTTCGTGGCATCGACGACGTCGAAGTCGACGAGCCCGATGCGGCCAACGCCCGCGGCTGCGAGGTAAAGCGCGAGCGGACTTCCGAGTCCGCCCGCACCGATGATGAGCACCGACGCGCTCGCAAGCTTTCGTTGCCCTTCTTCGGCGATCTCGGGGAGTGCGATCTGGCGCGCGTAGCGGTTCATGATTGCGGTCGCGGTGATTGCGGTGACACCGGGACCGCCTAAGAGGCGGTCCCCACGTAGACACACGTAGGACAACCTCTCAGGTTGTCCATTCACGGCAGTAACTTGGACACGGTCTCCTGGATCTTCTTCCCGTCCACCCGCCCTTTGTACTTCGCGGTTGCTTCCTTCATCACCTTCCCCATGTCCTTCTTCGACTGCGCACCCGTGGAGGCGATGATCTCCTTGAGTCCGGACTCGAGCTCTTCGTCGCTCAGCTCCGCGGGCAGATAGACCTTGAGGATCTCCATCTCCGACTGCTCTTTCGCCGCCAATTCGGGGCGATTGCCTTTCGTGTACTGCTCGATCGAGTCGAGGCGCTGCTTCACCGACTTGCGAATCACCGACAGCGCTTCCTCGTCGGTGAGCTCGCGCTTGAGATTGATCTGTTCGTTCTTGAGCGCCGACTGCAGCATGCGGAGCGTGGACGTCTTCTCCGCCGCGCGCGCTTTCATCGCGTCGGTGAGATCGGCGCGGATTTTCTCGGTCAGGGTTGCCATTGCATTCACCTCGGCGCCTAAAATCTGACGCATGCCGAACCTACCACACCCTCGAAGTCTCGGCATCGTCGAGCGCCGTGGCAATGATCGGAAGGTTGTTGAGTTACCTGTCGCGGGAAATATCGTCGTTGTCGGTGCGAATGGCGCTGGCAAGACGCTCTTTCTTCGAGAGCTTGTCAATCACTGTTTCGGTCCGGTTTTGGGCTCAAAGCTGGTCGAGAGCGTGACGTTTTCGCCAGGTGACGTGGACTCGTCGATGGCTGCACTTCAACGTATCCGAACAACGAATCCAGAACGTCGATTCGAAACAAACGAATCGTTCTACGTGAGACGAGTCCACGATCTCCTAAGAACAAACCCACAGCCCGGAATGCCGAAACAAGTATTCGCCGCGGCGCGCAGCACTGTCGAGACGATGGTAACCAAGGAGGATCAAGAACTCATTCGATCTGCGGTGCTCGCAAATTTGTCAGCTTATTTGCCAGGTGCGTCGCGTGCGACTCTGATTCAGGGAGGGAATGTTGGTGCCCTTTCGATTGAACAACCGACGCATTTTCTTTGGACGCTTTTCAAAGCGCCTCATCTGCAGAGGATTCTCAGTGAGAGGCTTGCGCCGGTATTGGACGGCAATCTTGTCGTCAATGCAGGTGGTTTTCC
Source organism: Thermoanaerobaculia bacterium (assembly GCA_035544355.1). GTDB lineage: Bacteria > Acidobacteriota > Thermoanaerobaculia > Gp7-AA8 > Gp7-AA8 > DATKFO01. The sequence continues at coordinate 2,273 of DATKFO010000288.1, read as the reverse complement.
AGACCTTGAGTTTTCTTTGACGGACGAAAAGCCCGGCGATGACTATTTGGGTTTGACAACCGAATCCTTGGATTTCTACGCACGTACGCGACCACTCAACGATTTGGGCGACGGGACTCAAGCGTTCGTCGGACTCGTGGCGGCAGCTATTGCACTGCCATTTGCAGTTGCCGCAATCGATGAACCTGAAATGCTCCTTCATCCACCGCTCGCTCGCCGACTCGGCGCAGAACTTGCGCGAAGTCTGCGAGAGTGTGGCGGCACGCTCGTGGCTGCAACACACAGTTCCGCTTTTGTTCTCGGTGTGATCGAAGCAAGTTTATCCACAACTGTGATTCGTCTTTCTCGCACGAGTGCAAGAACATCGGCTCGCGTCACTTCGGGTTCAAGAATTCGGCAGCTCATGGCCGAGCCGCTTTTGCGGACAACAAAGACATTCGAGGCACTCTTTCACAGCGCTGCAGTCATTACCGAAGGAGATACCGATCGTGTGTTTTATGAGGAGTTGGAGTTCCGGAGGCGGAGCGCAGATCCGAACTGCTCCATCGCCGACTTACTCTTTCTTTCAACCCTTGGTTGGAAAAGTATCCACAAGATTGCCCGCGCGCTGCGGGAGTTCGGCGTGCCGATCGCAACAATTATGGACTTTGACACGCTCTTCGGACCGGAAGCGGATTGGCAGCGGATTCACGATGCGTTCGGGATCCCGAACACGGAAGCAGCAGCGATCGAAAAACTCAGAGACCTCCTTAAAAAGGCCGCGAAAACGAAAAGTCCGAAAGAATACGGCGTGAGTGCATTTGATGAGGCGACCCAATCGGTCGTCAGGCAACTTTTGGAGAAACTGGAAGAACACGGCATATTCATCGTGCCGGAAGGCGAAGTTGAAAGTTGGTTTCCGCTTCTTGGAATCAACGTTGGCAAGAACTGCTCTTTTGCCGAGAGGCTCGCATTACTGGGTAACGATGAGACGAGTGCGTCCTACGTGCGACCCGACGCCGGGGGACCGTGGACATTCATGTCAGCGATCACGACCTGGCTTCGAAGCGAACGAGCGCAATACGGCGATTGACCGATCATTCGAACCTCCTCTATTCTCGCGCGCCATGGCGCTCGACGTCCCCGCCCTCCTCCGTGAAACGGGCGCGCTTTTGCAAGGTCACTTCCGCCTCTCGTCGGGGCTCCACAGCCCGAATTACGTGCAGTGCGCGAAGCTCCTCCAGCATCCGCGCAACGCGAAAGCCCTCGGCGAAGAGCTCGGCGCAAAAGTAAGCGCGATCGGCGCGGACAAGATCGTCGCACCGGCCCTCGGCGGCGTGATCATCGGCTACACCGTCGCCGAAGCGCTCGGCGTCCCGATGGTCTTCACCGAGCGGAAAGACGGTGAAATGACACTGCGCCGCGGATTTCAGATCGCCGCCGGCGAGCACGTCGTGATCGTCGAAGACGTCGTGACCACCGGAAAGTCGACGCGCGAAACGGCCGCGGTCGTCGAGGCACACCACGGGAAAGTCACCGGCTTCGCGTCGATCCTCAATCGCAGCGGCAAGAAGAATCCGTTCGACGCGCCGTACGAATCGCTGCTCACGCTCGCCCTCGAAACGTACGAAGAAGCGGCGTGTCCGCTGTGCGCTAGGCGCGTGCCGCTCGACGCGCCGGGATCGAGATACGCGGGAGGCACGCGATGATGTGGAGTGCGGCGGCCATGCCGCCGCTTTGGGTCGCTTGTTTTGGACTGCGGCGACCGCAGTCGCCGCTTTTGTCTACCGCTGTCGAAAAGCGGCGATTGCGATCGCCGCAGTCCATATGAGCGAGCGCGTTCAACTTCTCTCCGTGCGTGATGACGAAGCGGAGATCCGCGTCGACGGACGCGTGCACACGGTGCCGTTTGTGGTGCAGGGCGCGACCGTGCACTTCGCATTCGCCGGCGAGATCTACGCGATCGAGATCGAAGAAAAGTCTGCGCGCGCGAAGGCTCGTCATCGTGACCATTCGATGACGGCTCCGATGCCGGGCGTCGTGCTGAAAATTCTCGTCGCGGTCGGCGACGTTGTGGTGAAAGGCGCCCCGCTGATCATTCTCGAGGCGATGAAGATGGAGCATCTGATCGTCGCAACACACGACGGTCGCGTGAAAGCCATCAACTGCACCGAAGGTGAGCTCGTGCAACCGGGCGTAGAGTTGATCGAGATCGATTCATGAGACTGAGCATCGACAGCGCGAAGATCGTCGAAGTCGGACCGCGTGACGGCCTGCAAAACGAGAAAGTCACG
>DATKFO010000287.1:0-2263 GCA_035544355.1 Thermoanaerobaculia bacterium | reverse complement strand
CCGCTACAGCCGCGGCGAAGTGTTGACTCTCCTCCGCACGGGCGTCGCTTCGAGTGTCTCGGTCTTGTCGATGCACCATCTCGACCTCCTGCCGGAAGAAGAACGGAAGCTCCTGGTCTTTGCGGATAACCGGCAGGAGGCGGCGCATCAGGCCGGCTACATGGACGATCGCCACCGGCAGTTTGCAGTGCGTCACGCGATCGAGGCGCTCGTCAGCGACGCCGGACCGGGAGGGATTGCGCTGGAGACTGCGGCTACGGTGCTCCTCGAGAGCTTTCAGCGCCTCGGCTTCGCGAAGATGCGTCTCACGAAAGACCCGATGCAGTTGTGGACCGCTGCCTTGCGCTACGAGGCCGCGAGCGAGTTTTGCCGAAGCACGCTGCAGCGCGTGTCGCTGGAGAATCTCGCACTTGTCGCGGTCGAGTATGAGTTCCTCGATGAGGTCCTGCGTGATGCGCGATTCGCTGCGGTGTGCGATCAGTGGGGAGTTCCGGCAGCGACGTCAGCCGTCGTCGTCAGGGCAATGCTCAATTTCATGAGGCGTAGACGTGCAGTCGCGTTCGATTTCTATCAGCAATACGTCGACGATACGAAAGCGCCGTGGCGATATCTGACACCAGACCCCTTCTCGGTTTCTTTTCCGGAGCACGAGCGCGTGCCGACTGCGTTCATGTTCGACCGGCCATCAGCAGCACGAAGCGGAAGCGGATTCAAGTTCGACGCGCTGGTGAAGGACACGACGCGGGGCGCGCCTGGCGGAATCGCGAAGCTCGTGCGTCGCGCAACTGGTTTGAGCGACCACGCTGATGACTGGACTCGCGAGGTCATCGCCCTGCTCACCGATTATTCGATTCTCGAACAGGTCGTGCTGCCGCCACGCGTGCGCCAACGTGTCGGCAACGCGAGAGCGTTGCAGATCGCGCCGAGGGTGATCCGGCTCGTCCCAGCGGCAGACGGGTGGCGTTGCGAGCTGTGCGCGACCTGGCGTCCGTACAGATCGCACGTCTGCCTCGCGAACAACGTCTGCGCCGGCGACGACTCGAACCAGAGGGCTTCGCGTGCCGACCGGGAGAACTACTACGTCCGCCTCTACACCGATCAGCCGCCTCGGAGACTGAAGGCGCGCGAGCATACTGCGCAGATCGCGGAGAACGATCGGGTGAAGCTCGAGACCGCGTTCAAGGAGGCTCGGTCGACGTGCTCGTCTGCAGTCCGACGCTCGAGCTCGGAGTCAATATCGGGCAGTTGCAGAGCATCGTGATGCGCAATGCGCCTCCGACGCCGGCCAACTACATCCAGCGCGCCGGACGCGCAGGACGGAGGCTGCGGACGGGATTCGTGTCGACGTTCTGCGGCGTCCAGCCGCACGACCGACACGTCTACGACGATCCGGCATGGCTCGTGCGCGGCGAATTCCGTCCGCCGCGTGTCACGGTGAGCAACGACCGGATCGTGCAGAGGCATGTCCGCTCATTCGCGCTCGAAGAGCTCAATGCTGATTTCTCATGGCTGATGGGCGACCTGCTGGCCGATCGACAGGACCCTGCGACGCTCGATCCGGAGCGGCTGCGTGACCTCATCGCACGTCTCCGCGCAAGCCAGGCAAGAACCGCGGCCCGCGCGGCTTCCCTCTTCCGCGAGGTGCCGGGAGCGCAGCAGGCTGTTCGTGACTTTCCCTCGGACCTCGAGGCAGTTGTTGAGGCATGGCACGCGCAGGTCAGGCGCGTGCACGAGGAATTCCGCGCGCTGGAGCGGATCCTCTCGACTCGCGAAGTCGAACAGCGCCGCCGGGCGCGGCAGCGGGCGTACGCGGAGCTTACGATCGATCGGAACAAGGCACACGTGCTTTCGTACCTCGCCGACACCGGCCTTCTTCCTTCTTACCAGTTTCCTACCGACACCTTCGCGCTCGATCCAGGCGTGGCAGACACGCCGACGCTCCGCCGCCCCGCGTGGATCGCCCTCTTCGAGTTCGCTCCCGGGAATCTCGTTTATGCAAATGGCCACAAGCTCAAGAGCATCCGCGCGTTCTTCAACGGCGGTGGCGGGCGGCAACGGACCGCAGATGCGACGGTGGAACGCTACTCGTTCTGCAACCGCTGCGGGTTCGCGGCAGCTTCGGTGAGGAACGACTGCCCGCGCTGTGGGGCATCGATCGTCACGAACGAGCCGGTCGCACTCCTGGAGAGCTTCGAGGCCGAGGAGAACACGAGCATCACGTCTGCTGAGGATGCGCGGCAGCGCCTCTACTTCCAGCGCCGGG
>DATKFO010000286.1:0-3178 GCA_035544355.1 Thermoanaerobaculia bacterium | reverse complement strand
CCGAAACAACGAGAAGAATGATTGGCATCACGCTCCCGTGCAGAAGTTCAAGTACGCGGTGTTGTGTCTGATCGGCGCAGGCGTCGCGTACATGTTCGCGAAAAAGGTTAGGAGTGCGGTGGCGGCGGAGCCACCGCTTTCGCATCCGGATCAGAAAGCGGTGGCTCAGTCACCAGTCACCAGCAACTTCCGGCAACACCTCACCCACATTCCCCTCCACCTTGATCGCCGCAAGCTCATCGCCGCGCGTCGGTCCGATGTTCACGATCGCGATCGGAATGCCGCGCTCGGCGGCGCGGCGCACGAAACGAAATCCGCTCCACACCGTGAGCGACGATCCGGCGACGAGCAGCGCATCCGCTTCGTCGACGCGATTCATCGCGTACGCGACTTTCTGCGGCGGCACCGATTCGCCGAAAAACACGACGCCCGGTTTGAGCACGCCGCCGCAGCGATGGCAATCGACGACACGAAAATCGCCGACGACGCTCTGCGCGAGCTCCGCGTCGCCGTCGGGCGCGAAGTCCGCTTCGTCGCCGCGCAGGTGATCCCACGGTGCGCGCGCGATCCACTCCGCATTCGTTTCCGCGAGCTGCTGCTGCACGTCGACACGCGGAGTTTCGGCATTGCATCCGAGGCAGATGACGATGCGGTTGCGGCCGTGGAGTTGGACTACGGCGCGGCTGCCGGCTTCCTGATGCAGATCGTCGACGTTCTGCGTGATCAGCTGATGCACCTTGCCGCGATCCTCGAGCTGCGCGAGCGCGCGATGCGCCGCGTTCGGACGCGCGGCCGCGAAGCGCGGCCATCCGCGAAAACTGCGCGCCCAGTAAAAGCGCCGCACTTCCGCGCTGCGCACGAACGCGCTGTAGTAGATCGGCTTGTGCCGCGTCCACGCGCCGCCGGGACTGCGATAGTCCGGAATCCCCGACTCCGTCGAACATCCCGCGCCGGTGAGCACGACCATGCGCCGCGACGCCGCGACGAATTGAGCCAAGGTGGCACAGACACTCCTGTCTGTGATCGTCATCGCGACGCGCAACACACGATGTGACAGTTGCTGTTCCAATCTGGACGCTGCGCGCGAGCGAGCCGTACCACGCGAGTCATGCGATTCGTGTCCGGTCTCCTCGCGTTCGCGCTCATCCTGCACGCACCGAACGCCTTCGCGTGCGGCGATCTCAATCGATCCCGTTTTCTCGTGAACCACTCGTGCGACTACAGCGCGCCATGCCTCGAAGGCGCGCCCGTCGCATTTCGTCTCGAAGCCGACACCGCGTGCTACCCGTGGTACGCGCCGTGCGCGGCGTACACGTTCACCTCGTGCGACGTCGTCGAGTGGGATTTCGGCGACGGCACGACCGCGGCGATCCAGGGCAGCGGCACTGTGACGCACACGTTCGCCACCGCGGGCGAATACGTCGTCATGGGAAAAGTCACCAACCCGAGCGGACAAAAAGACGCCGGCACGTACTTCGTCGCGGTGCGCAAACCGCCGTCGTTCGTGCACTGGTCCGCCGACGTCTACGACGCGAACGAGCACGACGGCACCGTCACGCTGACGATCCAGCGCGAAGGCGACACGAGCCGCCCGGTCTCGCTCGAATTCGGCGTGACGTTCGGACAGCAGTGGGATGGAAATCTCGAGCGTCCGCAAGGAGGGACCACGATCCCCGCCGGCGTCACATCGATTCCGGTCACGCTGCAAATCCTCAACGACAGCGTGTACACGGGCGAGACGCAGCACATCGTCTCGATCTTCTGCAGAAACGGCGACGCGGTGCTGCCGTTCATGAACACGTCCTCGCATACATTCGTCCGGCTGATCGACGACGATCCCGGTCCGACTGCGACGATCTCCGACGTGCGCGTCGCTGAAGGAAACCCGGGAATCACGTCGCTCCACATTCCGATCACGCTGTCGGAACCGCTCGCGCGGGACCTTCCGATTTTCTGGTACGTGAGCGACGGTACTGCGACGCACGGCTACGACTATCGCTCGCAATCGGGCTACGTCGTCACCGAGACGACCACGATCCCAGCGGGCCAAACCACCGGCGCCCTCGATCTCACCATCCTCGGCGACCCCTATCCCGAAAGCGACGAGACCTTCACCATTCGCCTCGACGTGCCGCTCGGCCCGCCCGTCAAATTCACGCAGAATCCGATCACCGTCACCATCGCCGACGACGATCTCTACGGACTCGAAACCGCATCGAACCTCGTCGCAGCCGGCAACACCGTCGCGATGAGCATCACGTCGACGCGCCCCGCCGCGACTCCGATCGACGTCGCGCTGTCGTCATCCAATCCGTCGGTGCTCTCCGTTCCGCCGAGCATCACCATGCTCGCCGGCGCAACCGAAGCGCACTTCGATGCGGTGGCCGTCGGCGAAGGCAACTCGATCGTCACCGCCGCGTTCCCCACCGGCGAACACTACGAAGCGCAAGTCGTCACCTTCGTCCCGCGCACGATCACCGCCGATCAGCGCACGATGCAACTCGGCGTCGGCATGCGCGTGAAATTGCATCTGAGCGTGAGTCCCCTGCCCGGCGCCGACACCATCGTGCTGCTCGAAACCACCGCGCCGAACATCGTGAAAGTTCCGGCGCGCGTCACGCTCGCCAGCGACGGCACCGCAGTCGTCGACGTCGAAGGTCTGAAGATCGGCTCGACCGCGATCATCGCCACGCTCGGCAGCGCGAACGCCTCGACCGCAATTCCGGTCGACGTCGTCGCGTCGCCGCGGATCAAGCGAAGGATTTGATCGTCGCCAATTTGGACTGCGGCGATCACAATCGCCGCTTTCGCATACCGGTGTCGAAAAGCGGCGATTGCGATCGCCGCAGTCCAAATCGAGATCCGTTTCCTCCCGGCTCACGAAGTCGTACCATTCGCGGCCAAATGGAACATGCGATCGTTCTTCCGTTTGCGTCGTGGGAGAGTTTCTACGTCATCGTCGGCTCATCCGCCGCGGCACTGACCGGCCTGCAGTTCGTCGTGATCGTCCTCGGCGCCGAGGTCCGCGCGCTGAATGTGACGGCCATGCGCGCATTCGCAACGCCGACCATCATCCACTTCTGCGGAGCGTTGCTCATCTCCGCGATTCTCAGCGCGCCGTGGCACACAGTCGAGAGCGCAGCTGTGTGTCTCATGATTTGCGGCGTGGTGGGACTCG
>DATKFO010000285.1:0-5793 GCA_035544355.1 Thermoanaerobaculia bacterium | reverse complement strand
AAGTCCGCCGTCCGGTGGTTTTGAGACGGTCTGCCATGCCGCCGCTTTTCCGTAGCGCGGCAAAGACCCAAAGCGGCGGCATGGCCGCCGCACTCCAGAAACTCACAGGACGGACACGGATTCGCCCTGTTTCCCATACCGCCGCCCGCACTCCCCGCACGTGGCCTCATCGCCGTCGAAGCGCAGCGTGATTCCGCATTGGCACACCCAGCCGATGATGCGGCCCGGTACGCCGCCGATGAGCGCGTAGCTCGGGACGTCTTTCGTGACGACCGCACCCGCGGCGATGAAGGCCCACTCGTTGATGGTCACGCCGCACACGACCGTCGCGTTCGCGCCGATGCTCGCGCCGTGTTTTACGCGCGTCTCGAGGTAATCCTCGGGACGATTGCGAGGGAACGCCGATCGCGGCGTGCGCACGTTCGTGAACACCATGCTCGGGCCGCAGAACACGTAGTCCTCGAGCACGACGCCTTCGTAGACCGACACGTTGTTCTGGATCTTGACGTGATTGCCGATGCGGACGCCGCGTGCGACGAAGACGTTTTGTCCGAGGGAGCAGTGGTCGCCGATCTCGGCGCCGGTGCTGATGTGGCAGAAGTGCCAGATGCGCGTGCCGTCGCCGACGCGCGCGCCTTCGTCAACGTACGCCGATTCGTGAATCGTCATTTGTCGTCACTTTCGCGCTCCGGATGCGATGCACGAGCTCGATCGACGGACGCGCGTCGTCGATGCCCGCGCCGCCGCCCGCAAGAATGTCTCGATAGACGAGCGTGTGCAGATCGGTGAAGCCCTGCGTGAACTCGATCTCCTCGCCGTCGACGGTGATCGAGCGATGCGTCGTCGGCTTCCCCGGCAGATCCGATTTCTCGACCGAGAGGAACCAGCGCACGTCGGCGTTCTGCAGCTCGAGCAATCCCGACATGCGCCGCTTCTCGTTCGTGTGCACTTCGCAACTTTGCACATCGCCGAACAGCCAGAGCAGCAGATCGAAGAAGTGGATGCCGATGTTCGTCGCCACGCCGCCCGAGCGCTCTTCCGAGCCTTTCCACGACACGTCGTACCACGCGCCGCGTGCCGTCACGTACGTGAGCTCCACCTGGTGGCGCCGCGAGCGATCGCGTTGCAGTTTTTCGCGCAATTGCAGCAGGCTCGGATGCTGTCGCAGTTGCAGGACCGTGTAGATGCGTCCGCCGCTTTCGCGCTCGAGCTCCTGCAGCGCGTCGAGGTTCCATGGGTTGATGACGAGCGGCTTCTCGCAGATCGCGTGCGCGCCGACGCGCAGTGCGAGACGCACATGGGCATCGTGCAGATAGTTCGGCGAACAGATCGAAACGTATTGCACGCGGCTCGATTCGGGTCCGCGGCGCGCTTTTTCGAGAAAGCGATCGAAGCGCTCGATCTCGCGGAAGAACTTCACATCGAACGAGTAGCGATCGAGGATGCCGACGGAATCGTTGGGATCGGTGGCGGCGACGAGGAGGTTGCCGGTGTCGCGAATGGCATCGAGGTGACGCGGCGCGACGAATCCGGCGACGCCGATGAGCGCGAAATTGAGCACGCGCCGGAGTGTGCCACAAAAATCAAAAAGGGCGCCTTTTTACGGGCGCCCTTCCGGGGTTGGGTTGCTACTGTGTCGTAGCCCCCTCAGGTGTTTTGGAACAGTGCATGCGAATGTTTATACCTCCTCCCCCATGAATTTCCGGCGGACCCGCAACAAAGCGTCACGTCACGTGCCATGACTCACCTTCGCCAGCGTCGCGGACCGGATCGACCGCTCCTGCCTGCCCCGAGGTGAAGGGGAGGAGCGGGATCTTGGTTTCGTGTTTCGATTCAATGAACATGCGGCCTGGCGCCGCACCCGTTCGTATGCATACAAAAACAGCGATGGCCGGGCTTTATTGCACCCGCCGCCCACCGCCCTTTGTTTCGTGCATGGTTAATAGGATACGTTTTTCGCACGAATCTGCAATCAAAAAGTTTGATGAAATGACGATCGATCGCGCACGCCGACCGCACAAATCGCTGTGCTACACTTTCCGTTCCCCGGAGCCACTCTCATGAAACGCATTCTCCTCGTAGTCCTCATCACGTTCGGGCTCTGTGCAGGCGAGCTCAGCGCCGCCGTCGTCAGCGGCAAGGTCATGTTCCTCACCAAGCGCGGCCAGCGTCCCGTGCTCAATGAAACGCTCGTGTGGCTCGAGCCCACCGGCCGCGCGCCGCGAAAACCAGCGGCCGCGTTTCAGATGACGACGCGCAACAAGACGTTCATGCCGCACGTGCTCGCGGTGCCAGCGGGATCATCGGTCTCGTTCCCGAACGAAGATCCGATCTCGCACAATCTCTTTTCGCTCACGCCGAAAAACACCTTCGACCTCGGCCTGTATCGCAAGGGCGCGCAGCCGAAGACGCACAAATTCGAGGAGCCGGGCGTCGTCAACGTCTACTGCAACGTGCATCCGAACATGTCCGCCGTCGTGCACGTGATGACGACGCCGTACTACGGATTCGCGGACGGCAACGGCAACTACTCGTTCGACGTGCCATCGGGAACGTATCGCCTCGTCGCGTGGAACGAGCAGGGCGGCACGACGATGACCGACATCGAAGTGACGCAGGCGGGAACGGTCAAGGGCAATCTCCTGCTCACGATCGACGGCCGCAATTTCCGGGCGTCGTCGCAGCACACCAACAAGGAGGGGAAGCCCTACCAGGCTCCCTCTTCGAAGGATTACTGACGTGACTGCAAACACGCTCGACACGCGCACGCTCTCGCAAGAGGTGCCGAAGAAAAAAGCCTTCACCGTCGAGCGGCCGCGCTTCCCGCTCGTTTTCAAACTGTTCGGACTCACCGCGCTGTTGATCCTGATCGTCGTCGGCGTCGCCGTCGGCATCACGATCGAGCGCGCGAATCGCATCGCGCGCGACACGGTGAATGCGTCGATCTCGAGCGCCGCGAAGCTGTTCAAGGAATTCGAGAAGCAGCGCCTGCGTCGCTTGCAATTGCCGGCACAGCTTCTCGGATATGACCCCTCGTTCGCGGCCTACATTCAATCGTCGACCATCGTCGCTGCGCCGCTACCGGTCACCGCGCCTTCCGCCGGAGCTCCGTCGGAGCCAGCGCCTGCGACGCCCGCGTACGATCTCGTGAGCATCAGCGATCAGATCAATCAGCGCCGCGCATCGTTCGGCAGCGATCTGATGATCCTGCTCGATGATCAGGGCCGCGTCATCTATCGAACCGACCAATCGAACGTCACCGCGCCGACGCTCGAGGATCTCTATGAAAAGACCGCGCTCGTGCGGCGTGTCGTCGATGAAGGACTGGCTTCGACCGGCGGCGTCCTCGCCCTCGACGGCAAGCTCTATCACGCTGCGGTTGCACCGATCGGCATCGGCACGCCGCGTGTGATCATCGGCTATCTCCTCAACGCAGTCGCGATCGACGACAAATTTGCCAACAGCATCGCCGAGTCGACGAAAGCCGGTGTCGTGTTCGTTGCCAAGGAAGGCATCGCCGCGCGCTCCGCGAACTCACCGAGCGTCGGCATGCAGCAGATGTCGGGCGTCAGCACGATCTTCTCGAGCAACAAGATGCTGCCGCCGTCGAACGTGGAGATCGATCGCAGCAAGTACGTGATGACCGGCGAGCCGCTCGTTTCGGGCGACAAGACCGTCGGAGCTGCTGTCTTCCTTCGCTCGCTCGATCGCGAGCGCGCGCCGTTCAAGCAGATCGAGAACGCGCTGCTCGCGGGCGGTGGCGGCGCGCTGCTGCTCGCATTCGTGTTCTCGTGGATCATCGCGAAGCGCGTCACGCGTCCGATCGAAGATCTTGCCGGCATGGCGCAAGCCGTGACCGCCGGCGATTACGACGTGAATCCCGACATCAACCGCAGCGACGAAGTCGGCATCCTCGGCCGCTCGTTCTCGAAGATGATCAATTCTCTTCGCGACAAAGCGGAGCTCGAAGAGCTCTACGAGCAGATGGCGTCGAAGACCGAGGAGCGGGTGCCGGTGCGCGCGCTCGAGCCGGCGAAGCTCGAAGAGGGAACCATCCTCGTCACTGATCTGCGCGGATTGCCGCCGACGGTGGGTGAGGGCGACGCCACGCGCGTGATCAGCATCATCGAGCGCGCGATGAAAATTCAGGAAGCGGAAGTCGAGCGCCAGGACGGAACCGTGCGCGACGTCGTCGGGCATCGCGTGATCTCCGTGTTCCGCGGCGACCGCGGAATCATCCACGCGATCCGCGCTGCACGCGCAATCAACGAAGAGCTTGCGTCGCAGACCGACGTGAATCCGCCGATGTCGATCGGCGTCGGCATCGCGACGGGCGAGTTCGTCACCGGCTCCGTCGAATTGAAAGAAGAATCCGGCCTCGCGATCGTCGGCAACGCGCCGCTGCTCGCGCTGCTCTTTGCGTGGCACGCGCCGAACGGCTACGCGTATATCTCGTATGAGACCGCGCAGGCTGCGGGCGGCGAAGTGCTCTCGAACGCGACGCGCGAGGAAGTGCGCCTCAAGTGGCTCGCGCAGCCGATGCCGGTCGCCGCGCTGCCGCTCATCAGCATCACGACGGGCATGATGCGCTCGATCGGCGGGACGATGTCGTCCGAAGCGACGCTGCGCATGGACACGGCCGCGGGAATCACGTCGCCTGCGATTCCGGCAGGCGATCTCTCGATGGGCCACACGTTCGCGAACCGCTACCACATCGAGCAAATCCTCGGGCGCGGCGGCATGGGCGTCGTCTACAAAGCAACCGACACGCAGCTCGACGAAACCGTCGCGATCAAGACACTGCCGGGCGATGTCATGCAGCGCTCGCCCGAGGATCTCGAGCGCTTCAAGCGCGAGATCCGCCTCGCGCGCAAGATCACGCATCGCAACGTGCTGCGCACGTACGACTACGGCGAGGCCGAAGGCGTGTACTTCATCAGCATGGAATTCGTGCGCGGCTACACGCTGACCGAATTGCTCGATGAAGCCGAAGCGCGGCAGATGTCGCCGCGTGTCACCGTCGGCATCGCGCGCCAGATTTGCCGCGGACTCCACGCCGCACACGAGCAGGGAATCATCCACCGCGACATCAAGCCGCAGAACGTCCTCATCGACGCGAAGGGCGAAGTGAAGCTGATGGACTTCGGCATCGCGCGCATGGCCGAAGCGAAAGAAGGCATGACGCAGGCCGGCCTCATCGTCGGCACGCCGCACTACATGAGCCCCGAGCAAGTGCAGGGCAAACAACTCGACGCACGCAGCGACGTCTACTCGATGGGTGTGCTGATCTACGAGATGCTCGTCGGCAAACGCCCGTTCGAATCCTCCTCGCTGACCGGCGTCCTCACCGCACACATCACCGAGAAAGCAAAACCATTGATCGACCTGCGCCCCGAAGTCGGCGCACAAATGAACACGATCGTCATGCGCTGCCTCGGCAAAGACCCGAACGAGCGCTACGCGGACGCAGGCGCGTTGCTCGCGGATCTGGACAAAGTGCACGTGCCGAGCGCCGCAGCCGCGTAGCGCCAACGTAGGGCCGCCTCTCCAGGCGGCCCGCCCTCGCGGAAATCGTGCGCTCGTCGCAGTCCGCCACTCCCTGGCACGCGGCACGCGCAGGACAAGCTGAGAGCATGTCCTACGTTCCACAACGTAGGGCCGCCTCTCCAGGCGGCCCGCCCTCGCGGAAATCGTGCGTTCGTCGCAGCTCGCAACTCCCCGCACGCGGCACGCGCAGGACAAGCTGAGAGCATGTCCTACGTTCCACAACGTAGGGCCGCCTCTCAGGCGGCC
>DATKFO010000284.1:0-3970 GCA_035544355.1 Thermoanaerobaculia bacterium | reverse complement strand
TTGACGATGATCTCGTTCTTGCCGTCGCCCTCGAGATCGCCAACCGCTACGCCCGTGCCGCCGCGATACGCCGCAGTCCATTGAAGCGAGAGTGTCGCCGCGTCATACACGAATGTGTCGTTCTCGGTCGTGACGACGATTTCGAGATTCGCGTCGGCATCGACGTTCGCGACGACAACGTCCGTCACGCTCGCAATGCTGTCGGGCAATGTGATCTCCGTCCGCGCGTGACCGAGCGATTCCGTATTGAAGATCCGCAGCTTATCGATGCTCGACTCCGGGTTCGAAACGACGATGATCTCTGCGCCGCCGTCACCGTCGAGATCTGCTGCCGCCACCGCCTTGCAATCGGAGGGCGGCCCGTACCACGCGACGTCATAGACGGCCAGGCTCGGACGTTTGGACATCGCATACGGCGCGCCGCGCGTACATCCGACGATGTCGCGCACGCCGTCTCCGGTCACATCCGCGGCGACGATCCGTTGCGACGAGTAGAAGCCCTCATGCAACGTCCCAGTCCGCCACATCGGAACGAGCGCAGGTGTATCGGCCGCTACAACACTGGCCAGCATGGCGATCGCCACACTCCAGCCAAGGGATCGGATCATCGAATTCGGGTTCCTATGAATGGCAGTGGGACCAGCTGCCGGAACGCAGAATAACCGAAATCCGGAAAATTTATCGGTGATGTTGTCAGAACGTAACGCGGCGCAGAACGCTGTCGGCCGCTTCGTGCGGGTTGTTGCGCTTGCGCAATACGTCTTCGAGCAGCTCTTCATAATCGGCGCGTGTGATCGTGCCGCCGATGAGACGCTCCATGAATTTCTCTTTGAGCTGCGTTTCGATGCGGATACGCACGCGCTCGCGATTGCGGCGGTCGAGCTCGCCTGACGCTCCGAGATAGTCGTAATGCTTGACGATTGCGGCTTCCAATTCGTCAATGCCTTTGGATTGCGACGCGACCGTTTTCACGATCGGCGGCACCCAGTCGCCGTGCTCTTCGACGAGCGACATCATCATTGTGACTTCCGTGACGGTCTTGTCGGCGCCGGGACGATCGGCTTTGTTGACGACGAAGATGTCGCCGATCTCCATGATGCCGGCTTTGATCGCCTGGATGTCGTCGCCCATGCCGGGGACGAGCACGACGAGGTTCGTTTGCACGGTGCGCACGACTTCGACTTCGTCCTGTCCGACGCCGACGGTCTCGACGAGCACGACATCGAATTGCGCGGCGTCCAGAAGGTCAACGACGTCGTTCGTCGCCTTCGCGAGGCCGCCAAGAAATCCGCGCGTGGCCATCGAGCGGATGAACACGCCGCGATCGGTGTAGAGGTCGGACATGCGAATGCGATCGCCGAGAATCGCGCCGCCCGTGAACGGCGAGGTCGGATCGACGGCGATGATGCCGACGCGTTTGTTCTGCTTGCGATAGTGCCGCGCCATCGCCGCGACGAGCGTCGACTTGCCCGCGCCCGGCGAGCCGGTGATGCCGATGATGCGCGCGCGTCCCGTCGACGCATACGCCTGCGCGAGCAGCTCGTTGCTCGCGGGATCGGAGCGCTCGATCAGTGAGATCGCCTGCGCGAGCGCGCGCGTGCGGCCCGCGAGCAGGCCTTCAATGATTGCGTCGTGGGTCGTCACGTTGTTCCGCGCACAGACAAGAGTGTCTGTGCCACATTCCCAGTGTCATCCTGAGCGGGTGGCGGGAGGGCGCGAAGGATCCCCTCCAATGGGCCGAGTCGCGTGTTCTCGGAGGGGATCCTTCGCACCCCACGCCACCACCCGCTCAGGATGACACTCAATTATTTTCCCGCCAGCAGGTTCCGCGCGATGACCATGCGCTGGATCTCGCTCGTTCCTTCGCCGATCGTACAGAGCTTCACGTCGCGGTAGTACTTCTCCGCCGGAAATTCTTTGATGAAGCCGTAGCCGCCGAAGATTTGCACGCCTTTTTCCGTCGCGCGCACCGCGACTTCGGATGCGTACAACTTCGCCATCGCGGAGAACTGCGTGACCTTTTCGCCCGCGTCTTTGATCGTCGCTGCGCGATAGCAGAGCAGGCGCGCTGCGTCGATCTCGGTCGCCATGTCGGCGAGCATGAACTGGATCGCCTGAAAATCGGAAATCGGTTTTCCGAACGCCTGCCGCTGTTTCGAGTAATCGCGTGCCGCTTCGAACGCGCCTTGCGCGATGCCGACTGCGAGTGCCGCAATCGAGATGCGTCCGCCGTCGAGCACTCTCATCGCGTCGACGAAACCGAAGCCGATCTCGCCGAGGACGTTCGCGTGCGGGACGCGGCAGTCTTCCATCACCAGCTCCGCGGTGTCGGAGACGCGCATCCCGAGCTTGTTCTCTTTCTTTCCGGGACGGATGCCGTTGCGATCCATCTCGATCGCGAACGCGGTGATCCCTTTCGGATTGTCGCGATCGGTGACCGCGAGCACGACCGAGATGTCGGCATAGGTCGCGTTCGTGATGAAGTTCTTCGTGCCGTTGACGATCCACTCGTCGCCATCGCGCACCGCGGTCGTGCGCAAGCCCGCCGCGTCGCTGCCCGAGCCGGGCTCGGTGAGTCCCCACGCGCCGATCCATTCGCCGCTCGTGAGCTTCGGCAGCCATTTCTTTTTCTGCTCGTCGTTGCCGGCGAGATAGATGTGGCCCGTGCCGAGGGAGTTGTGCGCGGCGACGGAGAGACCGAAGCCGCTGTCGACGATGCCCAGCTGCTCGATCACGTTCACGTAATCGATGTAGGAGAGTCCGGCGCCGCCGTACTCCTCGGGAAAGGTCACGCCGAGGAGGCCGAGCTCGCCGGCTTTCTTGAACGTGTCGACCGGAAAGTGCTGCGCTTCATCCCACTCGGCGAGATGCGGCTTGATCTCGCTCTCGCCGAACTCGCGCACCATGTCTCGGATTTGCTTCTGCTCGTCAGTAAGACGGAAGTCCATTCAGTTGTCGCTCCTGTCAGGATTGGCGCATCAGGGAGGGCGCGTCGGGAAAGGCGCCGAGTCACCGCTTGAGGCCAGGGCGGCGATTCTACAACGGGCGCGTGTACCATTCGATCAACCTTCGTGTCCAAGGACCCATGATGATTCGCAAGCTCGCCGTCGCAGCTCTGCTGCTCGCTCCGCTTTCGCTCCATGCCGCGCTCGATCCGAAGAGCGCCGCCGCGCAATACGAACAATCGCAGAAGTGGCAGTTCGCGACGACGGCGATTCCGGTGCCCGCGAGCGGTCTCACGATCACGCGCGACACCGCGACGTGGACGCTGCAATCGGGATCGGTGCGCCTGATGCAGCCGCTCGCCGACGGCACGATCACCGGATTCGTGTTCGAAGGAAGCGGGCGATTTCGCATGACGGTCCCCGATCGCTTCGAGGTCGCGCAGTTGCGCCGCTTCGCGCAGCAGCCGCTCGATGAGATCAATCAGGCATTCACGCAGCTCGTGTTCCGCACGTCCGACGACACGATCAACAAGCTCTTTCCGAATGCGTCGAGCACCGGCTACGCATCGTACGGACTCGCGGACAAACGTCTCGAGGCGTCGCTCACGCAGCACTTCGCCGACACCGACGCGCGCGTCATCGCTGCGCAACTGAATCCGAATGCGCTCGCGATCATCGCCGACTTCAAGACCGAGAATCTCGACTGGCTGACGTACGACTACGACTGGATGCGCGCCGAGGAGATCCAGCTCGCGCGCAACTACTCGAGCGATTCCGAGATCTGGATCAGCCTCGATCGCCCGCAGGATCGCGCGAAAGACGGCAGGCCCGGCGATCCGCAAGCGACGCCCGTTTCGATCGAGCACTTCGACGTGAAGGCCGATCTCACGAAGTTCGGGCGCATCGGCGAAGTCGGCCGCAGCAATCAGCGCACGATCAACGGCCACTACCTCTTCGATGTGACCGTCGTGCCGAAGGTCGACGGAGGAAATGCGATCGTGCTCGATCTTCCTTCGCGCGCGAAG
>DATKFO010000283.1:0-2215 GCA_035544355.1 Thermoanaerobaculia bacterium | reverse complement strand
GCACCTGATCGGCGGTCGGCGGCGTGTAGTCGTCGGATTCGATCGAGCCGTTCGTGTGCGGCACGCTCCAGCGATCGAGGAACGCGGCCATCATCGTGTTCGCTTCGTGCGTGTGATACGTCATCAGCGCGACCTCGAGCGTCTGCTCGAATTCGGGCGAGCTCACGCGCGACGCGAGCAGATCCGCTTTCTTCTCCGGCGGCATCTTGCGAATCGTCTCTTCGCGAAAATGCATCGCCTTCGCGAGCTGCACGAGCGCGACGAGCCGCGCCTGCTGATCGGCGTGTTTCCAGAACGCGGTGAGCACGCGGCGGCGGCGGTCGGAATCGGCGAGGTCTTTGAGGATGCGTCGGGCGGTGAACATGGCGGGCGAAAGCATATCTTGGAGTGCGGCGGTCGTGCCGCCGCTTTGGGTAGCGAATTGCGTGAAGCCCATGATGTGGCACAGACACTCTTGTCTGTGCGCGCCGCGCGAGATGAACCGATGCACACTGGGCTCCGGTCTCCCAAGTGCGCACAGACAGGAGTGTCTGTGCCACCTTTGAGACGATCTGCCGCCGTCCAGAGATTTTCATCGTTTCCATGAAAACAATGCGCTTGATTCATACATGCTGAGGCCCGATATTCGCCGCATGAAGATCGAATCCCTCGGCGACGACCTCCACGTCCTCATCGGCGAAGCATACGAATCGAACTCCACCGTCTTCATCCGCGGCAGCGACGCGTTGCTGATCGACACGATGGGCAGCACCGCGGACGCGCTGCAACTGCGCGACTGGCTCGCGCAGCGGCAGCTCACCGTTCGCGCGATCGTGATGACGCATTATTTCAGCGATCACATGGCCGGGCTGCGGTTGTTCCCCGAGGCGGTGGTGATTGCGCATCGCGCTTGCGATGAGACGTTTGCTCGCGAGCAGTTCCGTACCGACGAAGAAGCGGCGTTCTACGTCGCGCCGACGCTGCGGCTCGACGGCGATGCGCAGCTGCATTGGGGCAACTACACGCTGAACATTTTTCCGAATGCGGGACACACGGAGAGCACGCTGAACATCGACGTGCCGGAAGCGGATCTCGTGTTCACCGCGGACAACGTCGTCGGCAACATCTATTACCTGCGCTACACGAACGTCGCGCGCGCGGCGGAAGCGCTGTCGAAACTCTCCGCAATCGGACGCTCGCGCATCCTCAGCTCGCATGCCGGCGTCCGCAACGCGAGCGCGATCGGCAGCGCGGCGCACTATGTCGCGACGTTCGCGAGTGGATCGCGCGACGCCGACGTGCAGACGTTCCTGCCGCGCGACGTCATCGCGACGGACACCGACGCGCACTTCCATTCGCGTAACATCGCGACGTAGTGGGCAGTTGGCAGTGAGCAGTAGGCAGTAGAGTTCCACGGTATCCTCTGCCCACTGCCAACTGCCAACCACAATGATCAGAGTTTGCATCGCAGGCATCACCGGCTGGATCGGCAAGCCGCTCGCGGAAGCGATCCGCACCAGCGACGACCTCGAGCTCGTCGCGGGCGCGTCGCGAACGCTCGGTACCTCGGTCGAAGACGCGCTGACGATTCCATCGGACGTGTTCGTCGATTACACGAGCGCGACGGCGGTGAAGGCGAACGTGCTTGCGGCGATTGCGGCGCGACGTCACGTCGTCGTCGGCAGCTCGGGACTCAGCGACAGTGACTACGCGGGGATCGATGCCGCCGCACGCGCTAATGACGTTGGCGTCATCGCCGTCGGCAACTTCGCGATCTCCGCAGCGCTGCTGCAACGCTTCGCGGCGGAAGCGGCGAAGCACATGCCGAGCTGGGAGATCATCGACTCCGCGCACGACGCGAAAGTCGACGCGCCGAGCGGCACCGCGCGCGAGCTCGCCTGGCGGCTCTCGCAAGTCGGCGCGCCTCAGGTTTCCGTTCCGCTCGATCAAACGTTCGGGCCCCGCGAAGCACGCGGCGCGACCGTGAGCGGATCGCAGATCCATTCGATTCGTTTGCCGGGTCACACGATCGCACTCGAGATCCTGTTCGGACGCGAGGATGAGCGATTGTCGATTCGCTACGAAGGCGGTGTTGGCGCGCAGCCGTACATTAGTGGGACGCTGCTGGCGATTCGTCGCGTGCAGGAGTTTCGTGGAGTGGTTCGCGGGATGGATGCTTTGATTTAGGAGTGCGGTGGCGGCGGAGCCACCGCTTTGTGATCCGGATACGAAAGCG
>DATKFO010000282.1:0-8535 GCA_035544355.1 Thermoanaerobaculia bacterium | reverse complement strand
ACGGAGCGCGTCTCGTCTCAGCGGAGGGGATCCTTCGCACCCGCCGCACCGCCCGCTCAGGATGACACGTGGCTTTTCACAGTCCCTCAGGATGAATTTTTCACAATGATGCTGTCCGATTTCCCGCTGTTTCCCGAACAGGCTTCGAGCGTCGCCGCCTCGGTCGACAACCTGTTCATTTTCCTTTGCGTTCTCACCGGCGGCGTGTCGCTGCTCATGTGGCTCGTCGTCTTCTACTTCGCGATCCGCTACCGGCGCCGTCCGGACAACGAGCTCGCGCAGGAGCAGGAGCCGCCGAAGTTTCTCGAGGTCGCGTGGATCGTCGCGCCGACGATCATCTTCCTGGTGATCTTCGTCTGGGGCGCGTTCGTCTACTTCCATCTGCAGCGCGTGCCCGATGACTCGCTCGAGGTGTACGCGACCGGCCGCCAGTGGATGTGGAAGTTCCAGCATCCGACCGGACAGCGCGAGATCAACACGCTGCACGTGCCGGTCAATCGCCCGATCAAGATCACGATGGCGTCGGAAGACGTCATTCACAGCCTGTGGTTCCCGGTGTTCCGCGTGAAAGCCGACGTGCTGCCGAGCCGCTATCGCACGCTCTGGTTCACGCCGACGAAGACCGGGCGCTTCCACATCTTCTGCGCGGAGTATTGCGGCACCGAGCATTCCGGCATGATCGGCTGGGTCGAAGTGATGGAGCCGACCGAATATCAGAGGTGGCTCGCCGGCGGCACCGAAGGCTCGCTCGCGTCGCAAGGCGAGAAGCTCTTCCAGAAATACGCGTGCAACACCTGCCACACGAATGACGCCACCGGCCGCGGTCCCGTGCTCGCGGGACTCTACGGAACGAACGTCATGCTCGCCGACGACTCGATCGTCAAAGCCGACGACAACTACATCCGCGAATCGATCCTCAATCCGACCGCGAAAGTGACGAAGGGCTACTCGGCGATCATGCCGGTGTTCCAAGGCCAGGTGAGCGAAGACGATCTGCTCAAACTGCTCGCGTACGTGAAGACGCTGGCGCCGCCGCAAACGAACGCGACGCCGGTGCCCGAGGCCGCGACCACGACGGCGCCGATGACCACGACCAATCAATAGGCAAGCGATGACGACAACGACGATCGACGAAGTTCCCGAATACATCGAGCCGGTCCGGACTCGGAATTACCTCAACAACGAGTACGGCCTGTTGTCGTGGCTCCTCACGAAGGATCACAAGCGGATCGGCATCCTCTACCTCTTCTCCGTCACCGTGATGTTCTTCATCGGCGGCGTCTACGCCTTCCTCATGCGCCTCGAGCTGCTCACGCCCGAAGGCGATCTCTTCACTTCCGACACTTACAACAAGCTCTTCACGCTGCACGGCATCGTGATGATCTTCTTCTTCCTGATTCCGGCGATCCCCGCAGTTCTCGGCAACTTCATCCTGCCGATCATGCTCGGCGCGAAAGACCTCGCCTTCCCGAAGATCAACCTGCTGAGCTGGTACCTCTACATGTTCGGCGCGGTGTTCGGGATCATCGTGATCGTCACCGGCGGCGTCGACACCGGCTGGACGTTCTACACGCCGTTCTCGACCCAGTACTCGAACACGCACGTCTTCGCGACGACGTTCGGCGCATTCATCATCGGCTTCTCGTCCATTCTCACGGGCTTGAACTTCATCGTCACCATTCACCGCATGCGCGCGCCGGGACTCACGTGGTTCCGCCTGCCGCTGTTCGTCTGGTCGATGTACGCGACGAGCGTCGTGATGCTGCTCGCGACGCCGGTGCTAGCGATCACGCTCGTGCTGCTGATGATCGAGCGCGCCCTCGGCGTCGGCATCTTCGATCCCGCGCTCGGCGGCGATCCGCTGCTGTATCAGCACCTCTTCTGGTTCTACTCGCACCCGGCCGTCTACATCATGATTCTGCCGGCGATGGCCGTGATCTCCGAGTGCGTGGCCGCGTTCACGCGCAAGAAGATCTTCGGCTACAAGTACGTCGCCTACTCCTCGCTCGCGATCGCATTTCTCGGCTTCCTCGTGTGGGCGCATCACATGTTCGTCGCCGGCATGTCGGTCTACGCGGGCATCGTGTTCTCGTTCCTGACGATGCTCGTCGCGGTGCCGTCCGCGATCAAGGTCTTCAACTGGACGGCGACGATGTACAAGGCGTCGGTGTCGTGGCAGACGCCGATGCTTTACGTCCTCGGCTTCATCGGTCTCTTCACGATCGGCGGCGTCACCGGCCTGTTCCTCGGCGCGCTCGGCATCGACGTGCACGTGCACGACAGCTACTTCGTCGTCGCGCACTTCCACTACATCATGGTCGGCGGAACGGTGATGGGCTACCTCGCCGGCATTCACTACTGGTGGCCGAAGATCACCGGCCGCATGTATCCCGAGTGGTGGGCGCGGCTCTCCGCGCTGCTCGTGTTCGTCGGATTCAACCTGACGTTCTTCCCGCAGTTCATCGTCGGCTACGTCGGCATGCCGCGCCGCTATCACGCCTACGCGCCGGAGTTCCAGGTGCTCAACGTGCTCTCGACCGCGGGCGCGACGGTGCTCGCCGCCGGCTATCTGCTGCCGATGATCTACCTCGCCTGGTCGCTGAAGTTCGGGCGCAAAGCGGGCGTGAATCCGTGGGGCGCGGTGGGACTGGAGTGGGCGACGTCGTCGCCTCCGCCAACCGAAAACTTCCACGAGACGCCGGTCGTCACGTGGGACGCGTACGACTATCCGGCATTCCTGCGCGCGATGCGGGAGACGCAGCATGTCTAGGGGCCCTGGCAATCCGACGCTGTACGACCTCGCGCATCCCGGCGCCGCGGAGTCGGAGCCGGACGAGCATCACCATCCGTTCCTGCAGCATCACTTCGAAGATCTCGGGCAGCAGCACGAGGCCTCGACGCTCGGGATGTGGATGTTCCTCGCGACGGAAATCCTCTTCTTCGGCGGCGTGCTCTTCGCGTACACGCTCTATCGCATCCTGTATCCCGCCGCGTGGGCCGCGGGCGCGCACCACCAGAACGTGCAGATGGGCACGATCAACACCATCGTGCTGATCGGGTCGTCGCTCACGATGGCGCTTTCGGTGTGGGCCGCGCAAACGAATCGCCGCAAGCTCACCGTGCTGATGCTCACGCTCACACTGATCCTCGGATCCGCGTTCCTCGGCATCAAGGCCTACGAATACCGCGAGCACGTTCACGAAGGACTCTTCCCCGGCTCGCACTTCACGTACGTTCACCACGAACATCCCGAGCTCACGCCGCAGATCGAGCTGTTCATGACGTTCTATTTCGGCATGACCGGCCTGCACGCGCTGCACATGGTCATCGGCGCCGGCCTGCTCGTGTGGTTCATCAAGCGCGCCTGGCGCGGCGATTTCGGCGAGGAGTACTACGGCCCCGTCGAAGTGATGGGCCTCTACTGGCACTTCGTCGACATCGTCTGGATCTTCCTCTTCCCCCTGCTGTACCTGATTCACCAGCCCGGAGCGCACTGATGTCCTACGATCACGAAGCACCCGGCCACGCCCCGGTTCACCATCAGTCATCGCTGGTGATGTACTTCAGCGTCTTCTTCGCGCTGATGATCGGCACGTTTCTCACCGTCTGGGCCTCGCAGCAGAACTTCCACGAATGGAACACCCCGATCGCGATGGCCATCGCCGTCGTGAAAGCGACGCTGGTCATCCTGTTCTTCATGCACGTCGTCCACTCGCCGCGCCTCACCTGGATCGTCGTGATCTGCTCGTTCCTCTGGCTCGGCGTGTTGTTCGTGCTGACGTTCAGCGACTACCTGACGCGCATGTGGACGTACTACTGAGATTTCGTCCACTTTAAATGACATTTTGAGTATTCGTTAACGCGCGCGAGCATTTGATGTGTGCGAACGAAGACTCGATCTGTGCGCACGAAGATTTGATGTGTGCCGGGCGTGATGACGAAATCATCCACGGGTATTCGATATGTGCCGGGCGTGATGACGAAATCATCCATGGACATTCGATCTGTGCCGAGCGTGATGACGAAATCATCTCGTGAGCTTCGAACTGTGCCGCGGATGAATGCGAAATCAACGGTGCCACACCGTTAATTGCCGATCGCAACCTGCGAGATGTCGCCGCTCTCGATGAAAACAACCTGAACAGACTCGATGCCGATCGCGCGCAACACGAACTTGCCGTCGATGATGTCGCCAACGCGCGCGATCACTTCGTGCTGCACGGCGGCGTCGCTGCGAGAAGAATCGCGAGGATGAACATGCAATCGGAGACACGCGAGTGTCGCCTTCGATTACGGCGATGTGGCACAGACACTCTTGTCTGTGCGCCCCTCGCGCGGGATGAGCCGATCGACACTGGGCTCCGGCCTCCCGAGTGCGCACAGACAAGAGTGTCTGTGCCACATCGTCCAACATCACGCCAAACGCGTTTCGCCGATCGGCACGATCGCGTTCGATGACAGTCGATGGAAGCGCGCGAACAGCAGGATCGCGACCGCGGTGAGTCCGACGCAGAGTCCCCACCACAAGCCGACGATTCCCATGCCGCGGCTGAATCCGAGGAACAGCGCGATCGGGAGTCCGAGGAGCCAGTGGCCGAAGAGGTTGGAGAGGAACGAGAAGCGCGTGTCGCCCGCGCCGCGCAGCGCGCCTGACGCGACGGTCTGAATGCCGTCGGAGAGTTGAAATACGGCGGCGACGAGGAACAACGGGATCGCGGTCGCGATCACGTCCGACTGATTCGTGAACATGCGTGCGATCGCGCGCGGGAATGCAGCGAATGCGATCGCGCCGATCGCCATCACGAGCGCGCCGCCGCCGATGGCCGCGAATCCCGCAGCGCGCGTGCGATGTTGATCGCGCGCACCGACCGCGAGTCCCACGCGCGCCGCGCCCGCCGCCGCGAATCCGAGCGCAAAGCTGTACGTGAACGATGCGAGTCCGAGCACGAGTTGATGCGCGGCGAGGTCGTAGGTGCCGAGGCTGCCGGCGAGGAGGCCGACGAGCGCGAAGATGCCGATCTCCGCGCAGATCTGTGTGCCGATCGGCAGTCCGATGCGAACCGCTTGCAGCACATCCGCGCCGTTGAAGCGCGGCGACGCCTTGACGCGAATGCGCCGCACCGCGGCGGCGACGATCGCGAGTTGAACGAACGACGCCATCACCGTCACGATCGCCGCTCCGGCGGCACCGAGCGGCGGAATGTTGCGCAGCGGTCCCGTCCACGCCGGCAATTGCGCGCCTCCGAACACGAACAGGAGATCGCCGAGAAAGTTGACGATGTTGCAGACGAGCATCGACACGATCATCGGGCGCGTGATGTGTTGCGCCTGCAGATAGCTGCGGAGGACGAAGAAGAGGAGCAGCGGCGCGAGGCCGGTCGTGCGCACGAGAAGGAACGCGGTCGCGGGCTCGATGAGATCGGGCTTCACGTGCAGCAGCGGCAGCAGTCTCGGCGCGAAGAGCAGCGGCACGGTGAGCACGCCGGTGACGATGAGCGCGAGCCACACGCCCTGCCAGAGGAGCTGGCGCGCGCGCTCGTGATTGTTCGCGCCGAGGGCTTGCGCGATCATCGGATCCATCCCGTAGATCGTTCCCGTACCGAGCATCGCGATGGCGAAGAAGATCGTGCCCGCGAGCCCCGCGCCGCCGAGCTCGCGCGCGCCGACATGGCCGAGCATCGCGATGTCGACGATGTTCATCATCTGCGTCCCCGCCTGCGCCGCAGCGAGAGGCAACGCGAGGGAGAAGAGCCGGCGAAGCTCGGCGCGAAAAAGGGATGGAGGCATGGGCCGCGGGATTGTATGTTGGAGTGCGGCGGCCATGCCGCCGCTTTGGGTGGCGCGTTGAGAGTTGCGAGGTTGCGAGATCACGCGGTAACCCGTTACCCAAAGCGGCGGCATGGCCGCCGCACTCCAAAATGCTCCGAAAAGCCACTCGCGCCGACGTCCCCGCCATCGCTCGCGTCATGCGCGAGTCGCTGCGCGAGCTCGGACCCGGTGCGTACGACGAGCAACAGGTTACGAGCTCGATCGAGTATGTCGCGCGACCCGATTCGCAATTAGTTGACGATGGCACGTATTTCGTTGCCACCGTCAACGATGTGATCGTCGCGTGCGGCGGCTGGAGCCGCCGCGGGAAGCTCTACAGCGGGAGCGCCGCGGATGACGGCGAAGCGCGTCTGCTCGATCCCGCGACTGAGCCCGCGCGCGTCCGCGCGATGTTTGTCGATCCGCAATTCGCGCGCCGCGGCCTCGGGCGCGCGATCCTCGAGGCATGTGAGCGCGAAGCTGCGGCTGAGGGATTCCGCACCGTCGAGCTGATGGCGATGCTCAGCGGCGAGAAGATGTATCTCGCGTGTGGCTACGTGCCGATCGAGCGCGTGCCGGTGCGTCTCGAAGACGGCGTCGTCATCGATTGCACGCGAATGCAGCGCCCGATATGATCCCGCGCCTCATGCGCTACCTCGTCACCGGCGGAGCCGGTTTCATCGGATCGAATTTCATTCGTTACCTCTTCACGAAGTACGGCGACGACGCCCAGGTCGTGAACCTCGACAAGCTGACGTACGCCGGCATCCGCGAGAATCTCGCGGAGTACGAAGGAAAGAAAAACTACCGCTTCGTGCACGGCGATATCGCCAAACCGGAAGACGCGGCCGAGGCGTATCGCGGCGTCGATGGCAGCGGCGTCGATGTCGTCGTCAATTTCGCAGCAGAGACGCACGTCGACCGCTCGCTGATGGAAGCGGCGACGTTCATCGAGACCGACGTCCGCGGTGTGCTCGTGCTCCTCGAAGAAGCGAGCAAACACGCACCGAATCTCAAGCGCTTCATCCAGATCTCGACCGACGAAGTCTACGGCTCGATCGACGAGGGATCGTTCTCCGAAACCTATCCGCTGAATCCGCGCAATCCGTATTCGGCATCGAAGGCGGGCGGCGATCGCATGGCGTACGCGTACGGGCAGACGTACGGCTTGCCGGTGATCGTCACACGAGCGTCGAACAACTACGGTCCGTTTCAATATCCGGAGAAATTGATTCCGCTGTTCGTCACGAACGCGATCGACGATCAGTCGCTGCCGCTGTACGGCGACGGCAAAAACGTGCGCGACTGGTTGTACGTCGACGATCACTGCGCGGCGGTCGATTTCCTCATCGAGCACGGCGAGAACGGCGAGGTGTACAACATCGGCGGCGGCAACGAGCTCGAGAACCGCAACATCACCACGCGCATCCTCGAGCTCCTCGGCAAACCGGAATCGCTGATCAAGCGCGTGCAGGATCGCCAGGGCCACGACCGCCGCTACTCACTCGACACCACGAAGCTCGAGAAACTCGGATTCAAATCCGCGATGCATTTCGACGCCGGCCTCGAGCGGACCGTGCGGTGGTATCGCGACAACGAAACGTGGTGGCGCGCGATCAAGGAAAAGAGCGCGGATTACAAAGCGTGGATGGCGAAGCAATACGCGAATCGGTAGGCCGCGGGTACGAACTTCACGGAGGCGTGCACGGCGGCCAGCAGGTATTTCTGCATGACGGCCCATCGCACGATGGCGGCCCGTTGCACAAATTCGGACAAGTCGTCCATGGCGTCGTGCAATCGAGCTTCATCCCGTATTTCTGATTGAGATAGAAGCAATACCAGTGCGCTGCGTAATAGTTGCCGCAGCCGAATCGATCATCGTCGCAACTCGGCTGGCCGTTCGGATTCTTCGGTCCGTCGCCGCCGTTCAGGTTGCGGATGTTCATCTCCTGCCATGACAGTTTCAGATAGCGCAGGCTGTAAGCGCCGGCCATCTCGCCCGTGCGGTCGACGCCGCCATTGCAGTGGATGAGAATCACGACCGGCAGCTTCACCCCCGTGATTCCCTTCGATAACCATGTGCGCAGTTGCTCGACGCGCCAGGCGAGGTTGCCGGGCATCCATCGATCGAGGGTTTGCACGAGATAGTCGCGAAAGGCGGGCGTAATCGTCGGCGAGGTTGCGTCGATCTGCGGGTAATCGCCTTCCCAGAAGTGAAACTCGCCTTTCGTGGGGTTCTGCTGAAAATAGGCGAGCTCCGCCTGCAACTTGGCGCGTTCACTGTTGTCACAGTCGCCGCTGCAGGAGCCGTTCATCTGGAGCAGACTGACATCCACCAGGTAGAAGGCGTCCGGAAACTTGCCGTAGCCGTGTCCCTTCGCCGCGGTCTTCAAGTCATTGACGAGTCGCGAATACTGGAACTCCAGCGGACACTCCTCGGTGACCGGCAAGGCCCCGCGGAAGAGATAGTTTCCGTTCTTCGAATCGAGGTAGTGGACGTTCAGGTCCGACGCGTCGGCCGCATGGGATGCGGCAAGGAGTGCGATCGCGAACGACAAGGCGACACCATTCCTGATGATCATCGGGGCCCTCTTCGCCACACAGTAACATTCTGCGCGGGTGTCGTCCTGAGCGGGCGGTGGGAGGGTGCGAAGGATCCCCTCCGGTGACACGAGACGCGCTCTGTCGGCAGGGGATCCTTCGCGCCCACCCGCCACCCGCTCAGGA
>DATKFO010000281.1:0-2285 GCA_035544355.1 Thermoanaerobaculia bacterium | reverse complement strand
TAGCCATGAGCAGGCACTCCTTCGAAGAACGCGGAACACGGAACGATGAACACGGAACGGCACACCCGCCCGTCATTCTTCGTTCCGTGTTCCGTGTTCCGTGTTCCGCGTTCGAGATCACACACGCGCAAGCATCTCCTCAGTCAAAGAGTAATACTCCATCGCCCCGCTCGAGCGCGGCGCGAACGTGAAAATCGATTCCTTGTACGCCGGGCTCTCTTCGAGGCGGATCGATTTCGTGATGACGGTGTTGAACAGCCGGTCGCCGAAGACGTGCCCGATCTGATCGTGGATGTCCTTGGCCAGCGTCGTGCGCTTGTCGTGCATCGTGATCACGACGCCGAGGAGTTGGAGGTTCGGATTCGGGCGCGCTTTGATCTTTTCGATCGTCTCGAGCAGATCGTCGGTGCCTTCGAGCGCGAAGTACGACGACTGAATCGGCACGAGCACGTGCGTCGACGCGACGAGCGCGTTGACCGTGATCATGCCGAGGGTCGGCGGCGTGTCGATGAAGATGTAGTCGTAGTTGTTGCCGGCGTCTTTCAGGCGATCCTTGAGGCGGAACGGCCCGTCGAGATCGCCGATGAGCTTCGACTCGAGCTTCGCCAGCGCGATGCGCGATGGTGCGAGCGAAAGGTTCGGCACCTGCGTCGGGATGACGACGTCGGTGAACTCCATTTCCTCACTGACGAGCACGTCGTACATCGAGCTCGTGACCGAGCGCGTGTCGATGTAGCTCATCGTCGAGTTCGCCTGCGGATCGAGATCGATCAGCAGCGTTCGAAAGCCCTTGTTGGCGACGGCGGCGGAGAGATTGATGGCGGTGGTGGTCTTCCCCACACCACCTTTTTGATTGGCGACGGTGATGATCATGTGATCGGCGCGATTGTACACTCGCGTCACGCGCGCAATTCGTCGAGCAACACATCCACATCCTCGCGCGTCGTCTCGAAATTCGTGACGCACGCGCGCAGCGCGGGAACGCGGCCCTCGCGGATCAGCGGCGAGATCCAGGCATTGCCGCGTGCGACGATCGCATCCGCTCTCGACCGGCAGGCTTCTTCCGTCGCGATCGACGCGTTCGTGAAGCAGACGACGGCGAGCGGCGAGTCGTTCGTGATCGTCCAGCCCGCTGCGGCGATGCGCTCGCGGAGGTATGTTGCGATCTCCGCGTGATGCTCGAGTTGGCCTGCGAGCCCTTCTTCGCCGAGCTCGGCGAGCGCCATGAAGAGTTTCAGGCCGATGAAGCGGCGCGACCACTGCAAGGTCTCGCGATAGAACTCGGGACCGGCGGCTTTCGGAACGTACGGCGTGTTGGTGCCGAACGCGCGGCGCAGCGAATCCGCATGCGGCGTGAAGAACATGCCGGCGGCGATTGGCGCGGAGAGCCATTTGTGCGCGTCGCAGGTGATCGAATCGGCGAGCTCGATGCCGTCGAGATGGCGGCGCAGCGTGTTCGTCGCCGCTGCCGCGCCGCCCCATGCGGCGTCGACGTGCATCCAGAGCGATTCGCGCCGGCAGATCGCGGAGATCTCGCGCATCGGGTCGATCGCACCGGTGCCGGTCGTGCCTGCGGTCGCGACAACGAGGAACGGTGCCTCTCCCCTTTCGCGCGCGTTCGCGATGTCGCGCTCGAGCGCGTCGATGCGCATGCGATCGTGCTCGCCGGCGTCGACGAAGCGCACGGCGTTGCGGCCGAGTCCCGTCTGCTGCGCGATCTTGTCGAACGAGTGATGGGCTTCGCGCGAGACGAAGAGCACGGGGCGTTTCGCGATCGCGCGCGTGCCTTCGTCATGCGACTCGGGAAAGTGATGTTCGATCGCGACGATGACCGCAGTGAGATTCGCTTCGGAGCCGCCGGATGTGAAATGCGCGGCGGCATCGGGCACACCGAATTTCTTCGCGAAGAAGTGCAGGACGTGCTCTTCGATCTCGACCGCTGCAGGTGCGTGGAACCACGCGCCAAGCTGCGGATTCGCGGCGGCGGTGATCAGGTCGCCGACGACCGAGGAGAAGCGGACGCGCGGATTGAAGAGGCCGAAGTAGCGCGGGTGGTTGGAGTGGATGATGCCTTCGCGCATCCAGCGCTCGACGTCATCGACGACGGCTTCGAGCGGTTGCGGGTCGTGAAATGAGTAGCGGGTTGCGAGGTCGTCGAGGACTTCGCCGCGTTGCACAGCGGGCGCTACGCGATCGAGTGTGGCGAGGTACGCGTTGAACGATTTTTCGAGAGATGCAAGATCCCACATGTCGGGAGATTATGGAGTGCGCGCGGCCATGCCGCC
>DATKFO010000280.1:0-4918 GCA_035544355.1 Thermoanaerobaculia bacterium | reverse complement strand
CGTGCGCCAGCGAGACGAACGCGGCCTCGAACTGCGACGGCGCGAGGTAGACCCCGCGGTCGAGCATCGCATGAAAGAAGCGGGCGTAGCGGGCGGTATCGGCGTGCTGCTTCGCCGTAGCGTAGTCGCTCACCGGCTCGGCGGCGAAGAAGAAGCCCCACATGCTGCCGACCGCCGCCGCCTGAAGCGGAACATCAGCCGCATGGGCCGCCTGAAGGAAGCCCTCACAGAGCCGTGTAGTGACCTGCTCGAGCCGCTCGAAGACGCCGGGCACGCCGATCGCCCGCAGCGTCGTCACGCCGGCGGCCATAGCCAGCGGGTTGCCCGAGAGCGTGCCGGCCTGATAGACTGGGCCTGCCGGCGCAATCAGCTCCATGATCTCACGTCTTCCGCCATAGGCCGCCGCCGGCAGCCCGCCGCCGATCACCTTGCCGAGGCAGGTCAGGTCGGGCATAACGCCGTAGCGCGCCTGCGCGCCGCCGTGCGCGACGCGGAACCCGGTCATCACCTCGTCGAAGATCAGCAGCGCGCCATAGTTGTCGGCCAGGCGGCGCAGGCCGGGCAGGAAGTCGGCACGCGGTGGCACCAGCCCCATGTTGCCGGCGACCGGCTCGACGATGATCGCCGCGACGTCGTCGTTCTCGGCAAGCGCGGCGCAGACGGCGTCGAGGTTGTTGTACGGCACGCTCAGCGTGAGCGCGGTGACTTCCTTCGGCACACCGGCGGAGTCGGGCACGTTGAACGTCGCGCCGCCCGATCCTGCTTTCACGAGCAGCGAGTCGACGTGGCCGTGATAGCCGCCGTCGAATTTCAGGACCTTGCTGCGGCCGGTCGCCGCACGCGCGAGGCGCAGCGCGCTCATCGTCGCTTCGGTGCCGGAGTTCACGAGGCGCACCATCTCCATCGACGGGAACGCCTGGATGATCATCTCCGCGAGCTCGATCTCGCCGCTCGTCGGCGCGCCGAACGAGAAACCGCGCGTCGCCGCTTTCTTCACCGCTTCGACGACGTAGCGATGGCCGTGGCCGAGGATCATCGGTCCCCAGGAGCCGACGCAGTCGATGTACTGGAGATTGTCGGCGTCGAAGATGCGCGAGCCCTGCGCCTGCTCGATGAACGGCGGAGTGCCGCCGACGCCGCGAAACGCGCGCACCGGCGAGTTCACACCACCGGGGATGACTTCCTTCGCGCGCTGGAAGAGTGCTTCGGATTGTTTGCCCATCGGGGAGGCATTTAACCCCGAGCGAGCGCAGCGAGTCGAGGGGTCAATGGAGCCATCAGAGAGATTCAGTCTACGTGTAAGAGGTCGAGGACGCGCGGCGTCAGATCATGCCAATTCGAGTTCATGCGCTCGATCAAGAAGATCTTCTTCGCTCGCCGCCACCGCTTGATTTGCATCTCTCGCGCTCGCGCTTCCGATTCACCGCCGGCGAATTCGTAATACACGAGTCGGTCGAACGTGTATCTCGCCGTGAAGCTCTCGGGATGTGCGCGGTTCTTGTGTTCGGACAACCGCCGCAGAAGGTCGTTCGTTGAACCGACGTACAACGTGTGCGCGTTATTGCTGAGGATGTAAACGCACCAGGCGTCGCTGAATCTCATTCTTCGCGATGGCTCCGTTGACCCCTCGACTCGCTTCGCTCGCTCGGGGTTGCCCCCTACTAGTACGCATTTTCGTGCTTCAACCCATGCAGCACGGTCATGAAGAGGATCTTCAGATCGAGCATGAGCGACCAGTTTTCGATGTAGTAAAGGTCGTGCTCGATGCGCATGCGGATCGAGGTGTTGCCGCGCCAGCCGTGGACTTGCGCCCAGCCGGTCATGCCGGCGCGCACTTTGTGGCGGAGCATATAGTGCGGGAACTCGGCGCGGAATTGCTCGACGAATTCGGGGCGCTCGGGGCGCGGGCCGATCACGCTCATCTCGCCGACGAGCACGTTCCACAGTTGCGGCAGCTCGTCGAGAGACCACGCGCGAATGAACTCGCCGATCTTCGTGCGGCGCGGATCGTCTTTGTCGGCCCACTTCGCGCCGGTTGCGTTCTCCGCGCCGACGCGCATCGAGCGGAATTTCAGGATGTCGAACGGCTTGCCGTCGAGTCCCATGCGCACCTGCCGGTAGAACACGGGACCGCGATCTTCGAGCCAGATCGCGAATGCGATCGCGAGCATCACCGGCGCGAAGACGATCAGCGCCGCGGCGGCGACGATGAGATCGAACGCGCGTTTGACGAAGCGGCTCCAACCTTCGAGCGGCGTTTCGGAAAGGTTGATCGTCGGCAAGCCGTCGAGGTCTTCGACGCGCGAGCGCAGCACCATGAATTGCAAGAGATCGGGCACGACGTGAATCGCGACGACGTTGCGCGTAAGCGTGTCGAGCAGTTGCATCGTCGCCTGCGACGACGCGTGCGGCAACGCGACGAACACGTGGGCGATCTCGTGCTTGCGCACGACGTCTTCGGCGTCGGCGAGCGTGCCGAGGCATTCGAGGTTGGGGAGCTCGGATGCGTCGCCGTTGCGGAGGTAGCCCACGATGCGGAAGCCGAGGTGATTGCGATGGGTCTGGATGCGCTCGAGCACTGCACGCGCGAGCTCGCCGTTGCCGGCGATGAGAATGCGATCGAGATCACGGCCTGCGCGATGACGGCGCTCGACGATCGCGCGCACGATCGAGCGGCCCGCGATCACGAACACGATCGCGCAGACGAGAAAGATCGCGAGCGTCAACCGCGAGTAGATGACTTCGGGACTGCCGGGACGCACCCACAGCAACACGCCGGAGAACACGACCGTGGCGAGCACGGAGCCGATCGCGACCGCGATCCATTCTTCCGTGCGGCTGCGCGTCGGACGGATGCGATAGAGACCCTGCACCGCAAACGCGAGCGGGAAGACGATCGTGACGATCGGCAGCAGCTTCACATACGTCGACAGCTCCTGCTGCCCTTTCGTCACCGGCAGGATCTCGACGGAGAAACGCAGCGCCCACGCGACGAGCATCGCCACGTTCGACGCGATGGCGTCGATGACGAGGTAGACCGCTGCGAGACCTCTATGTTTGTTCTCGATCATGGGGTTACTGCGGAATTGAGAAAGATGAAGGCATGTGGCACAGACACTCTTGTCTGTGCGGTTTCCGCGATGAATGCACAGACAAGAGTGTATGTGCCACATGCCGAAAGCCCTTCATATTTTTCAATTCTCAATTTTCAATGTTCAATTTCGAATTCTTGCCACTGCGTCCGCAAATTTTCGCAGAAATCCCGCGCGCGAAAACTCCGCGGCGCGCGCGCGGATCGCTTCGCGATCCCATTGATGCGATTCGACTTCGTCGAGCGCGTGGCTGAGCGACTCTACCGAAGGCGTGTCGAAGAAAATTCCTGTCATGTGCTCCACCACCGAATCGAGAACGCCGCCCGCGCGCAATGCGACGACCGGCGTGCCGAGGGCCATCGCTTCGAGCGGCGTGATGCCGAAGTCCTCGATTCCCGGGAGGATCAGACTGCGCGCGCGCGCGAGGCGATCGACGATCGTCTCCCTCGATACGTGCCCCAGCAGTTCAACGTTGGGGCCGGCATCGCGCGAAAGCTCGGCAAGGAGCGGTCCGCCGCCGATGACGACGAGGCGTTTGCGCGTGGCCTTTGCGGTCGCGATCGCGAGGTCCACTTTTTTGTAGGGCACGAGCGCGGAGACGATCACGTGCTCGTCTGTTCGTTCGTCGCGGATCGGCGCGTCGAGAAAAACATCATCGACGAATGGATGGATGATCTCCGCATCGCGATGGTAGTAGCGCTCGATGCGCTCGCGCACGAAGCGCGAGTTCGCGACGAATTGCGTGACGCCGCTTGCGGTGCGCACGTCCCACTTCCGCAGCCACGAAGCGATCGAGAGCATCGCCGCGCGGCGCAGCGGTTTCGATCGCGGGAAGTAGTCGTCGAAGCGATCCCAGATGTAGCGCATCGGCGTGTGGCAGTAGCAGAGGTGCGGCGCGCCTTTCGCGTCGACACCTTTCGCAACGCAGTGGCTCGACGAGACGACGAGGTCGTAGCCGCGAAAATCCCACTCGCGCACCGCGCGCGGGAAGAGCGGGAGGAGATGACGGTAGTCGCTCGCGCGCGCGGCGAGTTTCTGCAGGCTCGAGGTGTGGATCGTGCGCGCTTCGATTGTTTCGGAGACGGAGTTGGGGAAGTGAAAGAGGGTGAAGATTTCGGCCGTGGGGAGGGTGTCGAGGATGGCTTCGAGAACGTGCTCGCCGCCGCGCATGCCGGTCAGCCAGTCGTGGACGACGGCGACCTTGCGGAACGCGGAACGCGGAACACGGAACGCGGAACTCGCTTCGCTCATCGTGCCGGTGCGTCCGGCGTGGATTTCAGCGGGTATTCGTCTTTACTCGCGCAGTCGTCGCAGATGTGATCGTTGCGCAGGTATTCATCCGCGGACGTTTCCGCGAGGCAGCGCACGCAGTAGTGCTTGCCGGTGCGCTCGTTGAGTTTTCGCGGTGTGTCGTCGTGGTGGTTCAAACCCGCGAATCATGGCGTGGGGGCGCAGAAATTACAAAGCCCGCCGGTTTGGGCGGGCGGCACGCGCTGCGCAGTCCGTCGCGTTGCGTGTCGCCCGCCGATGAAGCCGGCGGGCTTTGTAATCCTGGCTACTGTTGCGATGCATTCCCCGGGCTTACGCCGCGGGGCTACGTTTTGATGCCTTTCAAAACAACTCGTCGACCGGGCGATACACGCCGTCCTTCGCGAACGGGACGTACTCGAATCCGCGATTGAGCGGATCGTCATGGCGCACGATCGTGTAGTCGATGCCCATCGCTGAATAGATCGACGACGTGATGTCTTCGGGACGCACGTCGCGGTTGCCGCTCCTTCCATACTCCGTGACGGCGTTGCCGGCGTCGTTCGTTTTGCCGATCA
>DATKFO010000279.1:0-3830 GCA_035544355.1 Thermoanaerobaculia bacterium | reverse complement strand
CGCCGGGATGTGCGTCGCCGGCACGGCCAACGACCGGCTCACGCAGCGTGCGGCCGCAGTCGGACGGACGTATGCACCCGAGGCGTTTCCCGTCGAGTTCTTCAGCCTCACGGGAAAGAACGGCATTCAACTGCGCGCGAGCGTCACGTCGTTCGGTCCGGTGCTGCTCGGCAAGATCCTCGATCTCACCGAGGTGCAGCAAAGCGTGCTGGCGATGGTCTTCAAATATTGCGACGATCGCCGCATGCCGCTGCTCGACTTCGATGATCTGCGCAGCGTGCTCACGTATCTCTCCGGCGAAGGGAAAGACGACCTGAAAGAGTACGGCGGGATGTCGGGCGCCACGGTCGGCGTACTTGTGCGCAAGATGGTGGAGCTCGAGCAGCAGGGCGCAGCGAAATTCTTCGGCGAGCCGGAGCTCGACATCAACGATCTGCTGCGCAACGTGAATGGCAAAGGCGTGGTGAACATTCTTTCGCTCGCCGATGTGCAGGACAAGCCACGCCTCTACTCCACCTTCCTCATGTGGCTCCTCGGGCAGTTCTATTACAAGATGCCGGAGGTCGGCGACGCCGATCGCCCCAAGCTCGTGTTCTTCTTCGACGAAGCGCATCAACTCTTCGCCGATGCGTCGTCCGCGCTCGTCGAGCACATCGAGCAGATCGCGCGGCTGATCCGCTCGAAAGGCATCGGCGTCTTCTTCATCACGCAGACACCGAAGGACGTCGACGAAGACGTGCTCGCGCAGCTCGGCAATCGCGTGCAGCACGCGATCCGCGCATTCACCGCGAAGGACGCGAAGAACATCAAAGCCACCGCGTCGACGTTTCCACCGAGCGAGCACGTCGATGTTTCGAAATCGCTCACGACTCTCGGCATCGGCGAAGCGCTCGTCACCGTGCTCGATCCGAAGGGCATTCCGACCGCGGTTGCGCCGACACAGGTGCTCGCACCGTCTTCGTCGATGTCCGCGATCGACGACGCGACGTATCAGCGCGTGATCGCGAGCTCGCCGATCGCGGCGAAATACGCGAACGCGATCAATCGTGAAAGCGCGCACGAGATCCTGCAGAAAAAGCTCGAAGAGGCGACCACTGTCGCCGAGCCGGAGCCGCAGCGCGCTCCGGTGAAGATTCGCGAGCCGAAAGCGATCCAACTTCCGCAAACGCAAAGGCGCGCACCGTCCGGTCGCGCGCGGCAATCATCAGTGGAGAGAACCGTGCAGACGATGGGGCGGCAAGCTGTCCGAACGATCGGTCACGAGCTCGCGCGCGGGATCATGTCGATCCTCAAAGGACGCTAAAAAACAAAACGGCGGGCATGAAGCCCGCCGTTTGTTACTGAGAAGTCCAACGAGACCCTCCGGCCCGCGTTGCAGAGAGAGAGAGGTAGCTTCAGCAATGTCCACGGAGGCACGCCCATTCGCCCGCTCTTCCGTGGTTGGGTCCGAGGTGGGAGCAAGCTGAAGGGTCTCGATCGACTTCTCAAAGATCTTTGGAAAAAGAAAAAGGGGCGCTACGCCCCTTTGTTGCCGTGTGACCGGCGCGATTGCTGTCAGTTCGGTGAATCTACATCGTCGACGCCGCCACTGTAGTGAGCCAGGTCACAAAGATCAAGCCTTTTGGTAGTAGTCAGCGTTGATCTTGATGTAGTTGGTCCACTGTTCGGGGACGAGATCCGCGGGGAAGATCGCCGCCACGGGACACGCCGGCTCGCACGCACCGCAGTCGATGCAGACTTCGGGATCGATGTAGAGCATCGTCGCGGAGTCGAAATCCGTTTCATCTTTGCGAGGGTGGATGCAGTCGACGGGACAAACTTCGACGCAGGCGGTGTCCTTGGTTCCGATGCAGGGTTCGGCGATCACGTAGGCCATGTAGTTCTATCCTCCTGGACCGCGGTCATTTTAACAACGAACGTCATTCATTCCAGCGACGGATTGCCTCGATCTGGTAGTCGTTGCCCATGAACGTGACGATGTCGCCCGTCGCGTGCCCCATCAACTTCTTCGCAACCTCGGACTGATTCGAGTAGACGCCGTGCTCGGGATCCGATTCCCACGGCCCGAGGATCGTGATGTCGCGGAGAACGTCGCCGTTGCTCAGCGTGATCTTCGTGCCGATGCGCACGACGCTGACGTCGATCTGTCCCGGCTCGAGCACGCGCACGCGTGAGAGCTCGGACTGCAATTCGCCGACGCGCGCGGCGAGATACTCGGCGCGCGCGCGCGCAGCCTTGTACTCGAAGTTCTCGCGCAGATCGCCCATCTCGCGCGCGGCCTGCAGCGCTTTCGAGTTCGCGGGGATCTCGACGTTCTTGAGCTGCACGAGCTCGGCGCGTTTGCGCTCGAGCGATTCCGCGGTCGTGTACACCGGCTCCGCCTGCGGCTCGAGCAGCGACGGGTGCTTCATCACCGCGGCGCTCTTCACGTTCTCGCGGCGGTACTCCTCGATCATGCCGTAGCGATCGAGGATCTCGACGAGCTTCCGCGCCTGCTCTTCGTTGTTCTGATTCGTGATGATGCGGATCGCGAGTCCGCCTTTGTCGAAGAGATCTTTCAGGCGCGCGCGCACGGGGCTGAACTCGTCGTGCGTCAGCGCATCCATGATCTGGAAGAGCAGCGTGTACGTCGCCTTGTCGGCGAGCGACTCGTCGTCGTTCAGCCGCTTCACGTACCAGTAGAACGCGCGCGGATGGCGCCGCGGATAGCGCAGCGTTTCGTCGATGAGGCGATCGCGAATCTCCGTCTGTCCCGCCTCTTCGAGCGCGCTGAAGATGATCGTGAGCAGGCGCGGCTCGTCGTCGAGGAAGAACGCTTCGCTGTAGACCTTCGTCCAGTCGGGATGGTTTTCGCGCACGACCGCGAGCGCTTTCTCGCGCATCGGTTTGTCGCCGATCGCGGCAACGGTACGTGATGCCATCGCGCCGGTCAGCAGCGACTTCGGTTCGATCGTCGCCGTGTACTCGCCCGGCAACGTTTCGAGAACCGTGAGAATTTGCCACGCGAGCGCAGCGTCGGTGCGCGCGATTCTCGTTGCTTCACTGGCGAGCGAGGACGAGAAGTAATCCGCGAGCTCTTTGCTGCGCGCGCTGTGTTTCTTCGCGAGCTCGAGCTTCGCCTTCGGCTCGGCGCGATCGAAATCACGACGAACGGCACTCGCCGCCGCGTCAGCGGAGCCGGTCCACGCGTACGTCGCCTTCGCGCCGGTGCCGCTCACGACGACTTGCGGATTCTTGCGCGCGGACGTCCACCACGACGTCCACTTGTCGTCGGGAACGATGCCGATCACGGCGTCGCGAATCTCCGGCATCGTCATCGGACGACCGAAGCTCTGCAGCACGCGCGCGACGAACTGCGGCGCGGACGACGTCGCTTCTTTTTTCAGTTTGTCGGGATCGGCGAACTTCTCGCGAAGGACGTGACCCTTCGGCAGCGGCTGCAGAAATTTCACGGCAGCGCCGAGCGGAACGGAGACGCGTTTTTCTTTTTCGAAATCGAGGCGGCAGATGCCGAGCTCGGGATTGAGCTCGGTGACGATGCCGGCGCCGCGGCCGGTCATGAAGAACATCTCCCCTTCGTCGTAGTTCAGCCAGATCTCGATTTTTTCCGCGCGCTCGATGGGGTTGCTCGCGGCATCGGCGAATCCGGAGAACTGATAGGCGCGTGCGAAGCCGCGGTGATCGCCGAAGGCTTTGCGGAGCGCTTCTTCGACTTGCGCGCGAAGCTGTGCGGGATGCTTGGAGAGGCGGCCGGTCTCTTTGAGAACCTGCAGCCGCTGATACCAGAGGTCGCGCTCTTTGAGCATCTCGGAGAGGAGGGAGAGGAGGGT
>DATKFO010000278.1:0-3155 GCA_035544355.1 Thermoanaerobaculia bacterium | reverse complement strand
TCCGGTGGCGGCACGTTTTGAGACGGTCTGCACAGAATCCTCGCGCCCTGCGACGATTTTCGAATGGAGTAGTACAGACACTCTTGTCTGTGCGCCCCGCGCGGAATGAGCCGATGCACACTGGGCTCCGGCCTCCCGAGTTCGCACAGACAGGAGTGTCTGTGCCACATTTGGGACTACGGGTGCAGCCGCGCGGTGTGCGCGTCGTTCGTGAGCGCGTGATGCAGGTGCTTCTCGAACTCTTCCGGTGATAGCGGCTGGCTGTACAGGAATCCCTGCATTTCCGCGCACTGCTCGCGCTGCAAGAACGCCAGCTGCTCCTCGGTCTCTACTCCCTCCGCGATCACGCGCAGGTTCAGCGCGCGCGCCATCGAGATCACGGCGGAGATGATCGCGCTGTCGCTCGAGCCGGTCGAGAGGTCGCGCACGAAGTCCTGGTCGATCTTCACCGTGTCGATCGGGAATCGCTTGAGGTAGCTCAGCGACGAGTAGCCGGTGCCGAAGTCGTCGATCGAGATACGCACGCCCATGTCTTTCAAGCGCCGCAGCAGCGTGAGTGTGAGATCGACGTTCTGCATCGCCGTCGACTCGGTGATCTCGAGATCGAGCAGGAGCGCCGGGAATCCGGTCTCGTCGAGCACGCGCTCGACCATCGTCACGAGATCGCGCTGCTGGAATTGGCGCGGCGAGAGATTCACCGCGATGCGCAGCCACGCGTGTCCCGCGTCGTGCCACGCTTTCATCTGCTTGCACGCGGTGCGCAGCACCCACTCGCCGAGCGGAATGATGAGCTGACACTCCTCGGCCACGGGGATGAAATCGTCGGGCTGCATCATGCCGCTCTGCGGATGGTTCCAGCGCACGAGCGCCTCCGCGCCGACGACGCGTCCCGACGCGATCTCGACCATCGGCTGGTAGTGCACGACGAATTCTTCGCGCTCGAACGCGTGATGCAGCGCGCGCTCGAGCGCGAGTCTGCCGTCGGCGTCGAATGTCGCCGGCGTCGAGTACTGAAACTGATTGCGTCCGAATTCTTTCGCGCGATACATCGCCCGGTCGGCGTTCTTGAGCAGCGTCTCCGCGTCGTCGCCGTCTTCGGGAAAGACCGCCATGCCGATCGAGGTCGTGACGAACAGCTCGTGCTCGTCGATCACGACCGGCGAGCGCACGGCCTCGAGGATCTTCTGCGCGACCTGCGCGGCGTTGCGGCGATCGTTGATGTCGCCGAGGAGGATCGTGAACTCGTCGCCGCCCATGCGGGCGACCGTGTCTTCCGCGCGCACGCAGGCGACGAGGCGCATCCCGATCGCCTGCAACAGTCGATCGCCGGTCGTGTGGCCGAGCGTGTCGTTGACGAGCTTGAACTGATCGAGATCGAGGAACATCACGGCGACGCAGCGGTCGTGGCGCTTCGCGTGGTTGAGCGCGAGGTTGATGCGATCGCGGAACAGCAGGCGGTTCGGCAGTCCGGTGAGGATGTCGTGGTACGCCTGATACTCCATCTGCTCCTGCGCGTACTTGCGATCGGTGATGTCGATCAGCGTCCCTTCCATCACGCCCGGCTCGCTCTCGAGCAGGCTCGCGTTCTCGAGCACCCACACGGCCGTGCCGTCGCGGCGGCGCATACGCTGCTCGATGTTCGTGCCGGAGCCGTGCTCCTCGAGCAACGCGATCATGCGCTCGCGATCGGCGGGATCGAAGTAGACGGAGAACGCGGTCTCATTGATGAAATCGTCGCGGTTCTCGAAGCCGAAGATGCGCGCGCACGCGTCGTTGCAATCGAGGATGCGGCCGTCGATCGTGCTGCGATAGACGCCCGCGAGGTTGCGTTCGAAGAGCAGGCGGAAGCGCGCCTCGTTCGCCTTGCGCTCGGTGATGTCGCGCGCGATGCCCTGCACGCCGATCGCCTTTCCGTCGCGATAGATCAGGCGCGTGCCGACTTCCATCGGAATGCGGCGGCCGTCCTTGCTCAGGATCTCGATCTCGTAAAACGTCGACGTCACTTCGCCGTGCAGCTTCTTCTCGAATGCCTCGCGGCCGCGCTCGATGTGCTCCGGCGCGATGAAGATGCGGATCGATTTGCCGAGGACTTCTTCGCGCGAGTAGCCGGTGATGCGCTCGCCCGCCAGATTCATCGACGTGACGAGGAAATTCAGATCGTGCGTGTAGACGAGATCGTTCGCGTTCTCGAACAGCTCGCGGTAGCGCTCTTCGCTGCGCCGCAATTCGTCTTCGGCGCGTTTGCGCTCAGTGATGTCCTGCGCGATCACGAGGCGCATGCGGCGGCGGCCGGACAGGAATTCGAACGACGTGATGTCGACGTCGAAGATCGCGCCGTCTTTGTTCATGTGGCGGAACGAGTGCGGGCCGCCACGCTCCTCGAGCGTCGGCAGGAGCTCGAGCACGCGTGGGATGTCTTCCGGCGGGCGGATGTCGGTAATGTGCATCCGCAGCAGCTCCTCGCGCGTCCAGCCGTAGTGGCGCACGGCCGCGTCGTTCACGGCGACGAACTGCAGCGTTTCGAAGTCGTAGACCCACATCGGCAGCGGATTCGTTTCGAAGAGCGTGCGGTAGCGATGCTCGCTGTCGCGCAGCGCCTGCTCGGCGCGTTTGCGCTCGGTGAAATCGCTCGCGACGTAGATCACGCCGACCGGCGCGTTCTCGCTGTTGCGCACGAACGACGACGACGCGAGGATGTCGATGCGGCTGCCGTCGGCGGTGCGCCACACCATGTTCTGCTCGAGCACGCCCATCGAGTTGAGCAGCTGGCCGGTCGTCATCGTCGAATCGGGCTCGAGAATTTTGCGGAT
This sequence comes from Thermoanaerobaculia bacterium, assembly GCA_035544355.1. Taxonomy (GTDB): domain Bacteria; phylum Acidobacteriota; class Thermoanaerobaculia; order Gp7-AA8; family Gp7-AA8; genus DATKFO01. The sequence goes on along the minus strand of DATKFO010000278.1, from coordinate 345 downwards.
GTGCGCGCCGAGGAGCTGCGGGGCGGAGTAGCCAAGCAGTGTGGAGGCTGCGCGATTCGCGACGCGGATCTTGCCGTCCATGTCGACGACGATCACCGCGCCTTTCATCGTTTCGAGGATCTGGCTCGCCGCGTATTCGGGCGTGAGATCGACGAGCTGATAGCGCCAGATCGCGGCGCCGGCGAGCAGCGCGAAGATCAGCATGGCCATGTACCCGACCGGATACAGCTCGAAGCCGACGGCCGGGAGGTAGTCGAGGAGCGCGAGCGACGCGAGGATCGATGCGAGCATCAGCGCGCCGACGCGCTCGCGCACTTTTCCTTCGGCGGCGCGAAACGCGCGGCG
>DATKFO010000277.1:0-2889 GCA_035544355.1 Thermoanaerobaculia bacterium | reverse complement strand
CGACAGCGTCTCCAATCTCTCCTACGACACACGCCGCAAGCTCGACCTGATCAAGCTCGCGCTCACAACGCCCGGCCCGAGCGATCCTCCCGCCACGGCGGAAATGGCGCGTATCGGCGCCGAGATGGACGCCCTCTACGGCGCCGGCAAGTACAAGAACGACAAGGGCCAGGACGTCGACATCAACGAGACCACGCGCATCATGCGCACCAGCCGCAATCCCCAGGAGCTCCTCCAGGCCTGGTCCGGCTGGCACACCATCTCCCGCCCCATGAAGAACGACTACGCGCGCTTCGTCGATCTCACGAACGAAGGGGCACGCGAGCTCGGCTACCGCGACGCCGGCGCGATGTGGCGCTCCAAGTACGACATGCCGCCCGATGCATTCACGGCCGAGGTCGACCGGCTGTGGGGACAGGTCAAGCCGCTCTACGACTCGCTGCACTGCTACGTGCGCTGGAACCTCACCAAGAAATACGGTGAGAACGTCGTGATGCCGGGTCAGCCGATTCCCGCGCATCTCCTCGGCAACATCTGGGCGCAGGAGTGGGGCAACATCTACGACATCGTCGCGCCGCCGAAAGCCGAGCGCGGCTTCGATCTCACAAAGATTCTCGAGCAGCGCAAGGACATCGACGAGCTCGCGATGGTGCGCACCGGCGAGCGCTTCTTCACATCGCTCGGCTTCGACAAACTGCCGGCGACGTTCTGGGATCGCTCGCTCTTCATCAAGCCTCGCGATCGTGAAGTCGTCTGCCACGCAAGCGCGTGGGACGTCGATGACGAGAACGATCTCCGCATCAAGATGTGCATCGAGAAAAATGCGGATGACTTCAACACCATCCACCACGAGCTCGGGCACAACTTCTATCAGCGCGCGTACAACCGGAAGTCGTTCCTCTACAAAAACAGCGCGAACGACGGATTCCACGAAGCGGTCGGCGACACGATTGCGTTGTCGGTGACGCCCGCATATCTCGTGAAGATCGGCTTGCTCGACAAAGAGCCTCCTGCGTCCGCGGACATCCCGCTGCTGCTGCGCGACGCGCTCGACAAAATCGCCTTCCTGCCGTTCGGCGTGATGATGGACAAGTGGCGCTGGAAAGTGTTCTCTGGCGAAGTCTCGCCCGCGGATTACAACAAAGCCTGGTGGGCGCTGCGCCTGCAATATCAAGGCATCGCGCCCGCCGGCAATCGCGGCGAAGAGCTCTTCGATCCGGGCGCGAAGTACCACATCGCGGCGAACGTGCCGTACGCGCGCTACTTCCTCGCGCGCATCCTCCAGTTCCAATTCCATCGCGCGCTTTGCGCGACGGCAGGCTACACGGGACCGCTGAATCGCTGCTCGATCTACGACAACAAAGAAGCGGGCGCGAAGCTCGCGAAGATGCTGGAGATGGGACAGAGCCGCCCGTGGCCCGAGGCGCTCGAAGCGTTGACCGGGCAGCGGCAGATGGACGCGACCGCGATCATCGATTATTTCAAGCCGTTGAAGGATTGGTTGGATCAGCAGAATTCGGGAAAGGCGTGTGGTTGGTGAATCGTGATTGGTGATCGACGCGGTGCGCCGCAAGATCACCGATCACTGACAACCAAAAGCATGGCCCGCACGCTCGCTTTAGTTCTCGATCCTCAGTTCGGCACCCAGCTCGGACCGATCGCGTTTCACACGGCGGTGTGGATCGTCGACACGCCCGTGAACCGCACGGCGGCGCAGGAAGCGTGGCGCTCCGCCGATGAGTGGCCGCACATCAGCGTGACGATGTTCCGTCCGCTCGGCGACGCGGCGACGCGAAAGGACTGGGCGGATCTCATCGAACAGATCACGCTCCAGCAGCCGTTCGAGACGCTCGACATCATCGGCGGCGAGATCGCAACGTCGTTCCGCGATGCGCTCGAAGATGCGGGTTTCGTCGTGTTTCGCGCGAAGGGGTGGCGCGCAAAGCGCGCGGGTTGAGCACGCGCGCCACATTCTCGCCACATTCTCTGTACCACTTCTCCTCGAACACTCCGCGCGGGTGTCGAACGAGTCGCGTTTCATAGCAGCATGGAAACTGCCAACTACCGACTCGAGCGCTGGATCGCCTTCCTTCTCGGCCTCCTCTTCTTCCTCCCGTTCGTCGCGCGCTGAACGCGCACATGCGCAAGCTCCTCCTTCCGCTCATCGCCCTCCTCGCCACGCTCGCGCGCGCAGACGAACTGCTCATGCCCGGCAGCTTTCACGGCGACGAGATCCGCTACAAATCCGGCGAAGCGTGGCTCGCACTGCATCGCGGAATGCTGCAGCCCGTGCGCATCACGATCGAACGCGAGTTCGATCCGATCCTCGACGACGAAGGAGAGAAGACCGGCAAGCGCGTCGATGTCATCGGCGCACCCGATGCGTTGTTCCTCGTGCGCGGAACACGTTTGCATCCCGGACCCGTGACCGCCGCGAGCCCACAATCCGCAGAGCTCACCCTCGGCCAGATCACGACATTCACGTTCGCTAACACGAAGTCGACGATGCAATTCCGCTGCAGTCGCGCCGCCAATCCCGAAGGATACATTCCGTGCGCGCTCGTGCTCACGAGCAACGGCGTCGAACAGAAGCTCGCAACGTTCGACGCGATCGTCGACGAACAAACGCACAAACTGCTGCCAGCAGGTGCCGCGGTACCCGAGGTCGTGTGGGCGGGTGATTTGGATCGCGACGGACGACTCGACTTCGTCGTGAACGTATCGCCGCACTACAACGTCTGGTCGCCCGCACTGTTCTTGTCGTCCGCTGCGCGCGAAGGAGAGATCGTCGCGAAGGTGGCAATGTTTACGGTTAGCGGTTGCTGAAAGCTCACAGGCATCCCCTCATCCGCCTTCGGCACCTTCTCCCCCAAGCGTGGGGGAGAAGGG
>DATKFO010000276.1:0-7153 GCA_035544355.1 Thermoanaerobaculia bacterium | reverse complement strand
ACCGCCTCTCAGGCGGTCCCGGGCCGCCTGAGAGGCGGCCCTACGTCATGAGACCCGGCCCGCTGCTGGTTCGCATGCTCGCGATCGTCGCGGCGTCCGCGCTGCTCATCGCGATTGCCGCGGAGCTCGCGTGGATCGTGCTCGCCGCGTTCGTCGCGGTTTGCGCGATCGCGGCGGCGGAAGCGCTCGCGCTGCGCAGCGTGCAGATCATCGGCGAGCGCCCCGCGAAGATCGCCCTCGCCCTCGGCGAGAATGAAACCGAAACGCTGCTGATCCGCACCGACGCCGCGCGTCCCGTGCGCATGATCGTGCGCCAGCGCTGGCCGGAGCTCGTCGAATCGCGTGCGAGCGTGCAGCACGGCATCTGCCGTCCCGGCGAAGTGCTGCGACTCGAAATGCCGGTGCGCGCGATCGCGCGCGGATCGGCGACCGTCGAGCGGCCGTACGTCGCAGCAACGCTGCGCGGCATCATCGAGCGCATCGTGCCGACTGCGAAAGAGAGCGAGCTGCACGTGCTGCCGAATTTGAAAGCCGTCGCGCGCATGCACAAACAACTCAACGCATTCGCACTCCGCGGCGCAGGCGCGCGCTCCGCACCGCGCATCGGCAAAGGCCGCGAGTTCGATCGCCTGCGCGACTACGTGCAGGACGACGATTACCGCGATATCGCGTGGCGCGCATCCGCGCGGCACGGACGCCTGATCGTGCGCGAATACCGCCTCGATCGCTCGCAGGACGTGCTGCTCTGCCTCGATCAAGGCCATCGCATGGCTGCACGCGTCGCACAAGTCACGCGACTCGATCACGCCGTCAACGCGGCGGTGCTCATCAGCTACGTCTGCAATCGCATGGAGGACAAAGTCGGCATCCTCTCGTTCGACACCGACGTCGACAAAGGCATCATCATCGGCCACGGCACCGCACACCTCCGCGCGATCACCGGCTACGTGACCTCGCTCGAAGCTGCGTATCGCCACACCGACTACGTCGCACTCGCAACCGCGCTGCGCAGACGCGTGCATCACCGCTCGCTGATCCTGATGATGACCGTCCTCCCCGAGCGCGAAGAGCGATTCGGCTTGCTGCGCGCCGTCGAAATGCTCGCGCCGCAACACCTCCCGCTGATCGTTGTCCTCGACGACCCGAATCTCGAAGCGGCGGCGAAGTTCCTCCCCGCCGACCGCGCCGAGCTTGCACGAACTCTCGTCGCACGCGATCTCTGGATGGCCAAAGTCGAATTGATGCGCGACCTCCGCGGCCGCGGCGCGCTCGTCGTCCGCTCGACGCCGGAGGATGCGGGGATTGATGCGGTGAACGCGTACATTGACGTCAAACGGAGGCAGTTACTTTAGGAGTGCGGTGGCGGCGGAGCCACCGCTTTGCGATCCGGATCAGAAAGCGGTGGCTCAGTCGCCACCGCACTCCTAAACCTCTTCCGTTTTCTCCACCGCCGCGATCGCGCCTTGAAAGCCGATCTTCGAGTGCGTGCCGTCGCAGAACGGCTTCGTGGTCGAGCCGCCGCAGCGGCAGAGCGCGCGTTTGACGATGGGCACTTCGTTGCCGTTTGCGTCGACGAGAGTGAAGTCACCTTCGATGACGTACGGCCCGTTGTCGCGAATCTTGATTGTGATGGACATGGCTAGAAGATTGGGTTCTCCGCGTTGTGGTGGAACTTCCACTGATACGTGAAGCCGGGGAATTCGACGGGCACGACGTACGAGACGTCGACTTTGATGTTGCTGTTCTTGCGCACGATCTCGACGTCGTCCGTCGTGATCGGCAGATCGAGCTCCTCCGCCTTCGCGAGGATCGATTTCCGGATCACGTTGTCGTTGTGCAGGCCTGCGGACTTCGCCTCGTCGACGACCGTCTGGCGCATTTCCGCCGCTTTCACTTTGACGGGGATCATCTTGTAGGCGACGAAGATGGCGATGAGAAGAAGAAGAAGTCCGATGACACAGCCGAACTGTCCTTCACCTCGTTCGCGGCGATTGCGGCGCATAACACCTCCAGAAGGTCGAGCAGGCAGGAGAGTAACAGGTCACTCGATCCATTTGAAGATGCGCACTGCATCGTCCGCGCGGCGCACGACGCGCTCGTCGGACATCGGCGAGGCATTCGCGGCGTCGTTGGACTCGCCGTTCCCTGACGACCAGAGCACCAGCTGTGCGCGTCCGACGATCTGTTCGCGCGGAAGCCAGCCCCAGCTCCGGCTGTCGAGCGAGTTCGCGCGGTTGTCACCCATCACGAAGTAGCAGTTCTCCGGAACGAGCTGCGCGGAGATCGCGCCGGTTGCCGCTTCGCGCAGCACGTACGGCTCGGGCAGCGTGTGTGTGCCGATGCGCGTGCGGCCGAGGCGGCTGTCGATGTAATCGCCCGGCACGCCAACCACGCGTTTCACGGCGAGCTCGCGCGTGTCCGTGATCGAACGGAACACGATCACGTCGCCGCGCTCGGGCGCGCTCGCGAGATACGGCGTCACGAGGATGTGATCGCCGACCTGAAGCGCCGGTGCCATCGACTCCGACGGAATCGAGTAGATGTGCATCGCGCCGCGCACGAGCATGGCAAGCCCGACCGCGATCGCGATGGGCTGCAGAATCGTGCGTGCGACGGACTTCGAGCGCATATCCAATCGTAGAACGAACGAGGAGGGCGAGAAGTTCCGCTACCTCGTGCTCGTGGCCTGCAAAGTATCCGCGGCCGTCTTCGACAGCGCTGAGCTCACGATCGCGTACACTGGCATTTTCTGTTGCAGGCCTTTGAGCGCGAACTCGCCGAGGGGCTCGGTTTCGAAACTGCCCATCACGCGGTCGAGCGTGTTCTGCGAGATCACGAGCTGTCCCGGTTTCGCGACGCCGCTCTCGAGGCGCGACGCGATGTTCACGGAGCTGCCGAGCACCGTGTAATCGACGCGCTTCTCGGTGCCGACGTTGCCGACGACGGCGGGGCCGCTGTTGATGCCGACGCGAATGCGCACCGGCGGCAGGTTGCCGGCTTCGCGCTCGCGATTCCACTCGTCGATGCGCGCCTGCATCATCAGTCCCGCGAGGATCGCGCGATCGGCGTGATCTTCCTGCGCGATCGGTGCGCCGAAGAACGCCATCACGGCGTCGCCGATGAATTTATCGAGCGTGCCGCCGTACGCGAAGATCGAGTCCACGGCCGCGGAGAAAAAGTTCGACAGGAACTCCGCGACCTCTTCCGGCGCTTTCGTTTCGGAGACGGTCGTGAAGCCGGAGATGTCGGCGAAGAGGATCGAGACGTCGGCGGCGCGGATGTCGGTCTCGTCGGCGGCGACGACACCCTTCACGATCTCGTCGATGACCGCGGGCGAGTGATAGCGCTCCATCTTCGAGCGGATCTTGCGCTCCTGCTCGATCTTCTCGGAGAGCTGCGCGCGCTCGATCGCGACGGCGGCGAAGTTCGCGAGCGCGGTGATGAGGTCGAGATCTTCTTCGGTGAAGCGGCCGATGTGAATCGGCGAGTCGACCTGCACCGCGCCGATGACGCGCTGGCGATTCCAGAGCGGGACGCACATCGCGGAGCGGATGCCGTGAATGGCGATCGACTTTCCGCCGAGAAGGCGCGCGTCTTCGAGCGCGTTCGAGGTCATCAATGCGACCTGCTGCTCGGCGACCATCTTGAGAATCGTGCGCGAGATCGGAATGTCGTGATGGTCCGCGCCCTCGATGAACTTCGTGAGCTTCGGAACGGGATTGCCCTGCTCGTCGAAGAGGATGATCAGACCGCGCTCGACCGGCAGGTACTTGAAGATCATGTCCATGACCGTGTCGAGCAGATCGTTGAGGTCTTCGCTCTGGAGCAGCGCCTTCGCGACCTGCACGAGCACCTGGAAAATCTTTTCGCGCGTCACCGCAGGCGGCAGCGCGACACCGGGTTCCGAAGGCGGACGCGCAACGCCCGGCTGCTGCAGCTCGGCGAGATCGAGACCGAACTCCGAATTGAAATCGGAGATGCGGCGGATGACGGTGCCCGACGGATTGTCGAACATCGAGTCGCCGGAGAAATCGACCGACGGCAGCGCCTTGAGATCGAGCTGCACGGAGCCGACGAGAATCTTGTCGCCGGGTGTGACCTGCGCTTCGGTGATGAGATTGCCGTTGACCTTCACGCCGTTCGTCGATTTCAGATCGACGATCCACCAGCGGTTGTCGCGGATCTCGAAGCGCGCATGCTTGCGCGACACCGAAGGATGGTTGAGCACCAGATCGTTCCCCTCGGTGCGCCCGACCGAAAGCTCACGCTTGAGATCGGTGACCCGCGGTACGCCGAGATCGACGTAGTGGATCTGGAGATGCTCGGCCATGAACGCGACTGATTATAGTTCGGGCGCTGGGGGGTGGTGGGCAGTAGGCAGTAGGCAGTAGGCAGTAGGCAGTGGGCAGTGGGCAGTAAGCAGTGGGCAGTAAGCAGTGGCCCTCTGCCGACTGCCGACTGCCAACTGCCAACTGCCCACCCCCGCCGCCCACCCCACCGCGACGCGGACTATAATCGTGCGCCATCTCAGCACAGCACCGCCTCCACCATGACCGAACAAGCGGCGGAGAAGGCCGCGTCGCCTGCTCACCTCATCGTCCGTGCCGCGCTGCGGACGGATGTCGGTCTGGTTCGTTCTGAGAATCAGGACTTCGGCACGTTCACCACTGCTGACGAAGAGAGCGTGAGCGCGCCCGGCGGACGGCTGCTGATCGTCGCCGACGGAATGGGCGGCCATCGCGGCGGCGCAACGGCATCACGCCTCGCCGCCGAAACGGTCAAAGCGCAATACCTCGGCAGCGAAACGCGCGACATCGCCTCGACGTTGCGTGACGCGCTCGCACGCGCGAATGCGCGCATCTTCGCCGAGGCGCAATCGAATCCGGAATTGCGCGGCATGGGCACGACGACGTCGGTGCTCGCTGTGCGCAACGGCGAAGGGTGGTTCGCGCACGTCGGCGACTCGCGCATCTATCTCGTGCGCGGCGAGGAGATCAAGCAGCTCACCGAGGATCATTCGCTCGTCGCGTCGATGGTGCGCGAGGGATTGCTCACGACGAAAGAAGCGGAGAACCATCCGCGGCGCAATGTGCTGCAGCGATCGATGGGCGTCGCCGAAGACGTCGAGATCGATGTGAGCGCGCCGATCCATCTGCAGGAAGGCGACACGTTCATTCTCTGCAGCGACGGATTGCACGGCGTCGTGAAAGAAGAAGAGATCAAGGAAGTCGTCGTCGCCGGGCCGACGATCGACGACGCCGCGGAAGAGTTCATCCGTCGCGCGCTCGCGCGCGGCGCGCCTGACAATGTGACGGTGATCGTCGCGCGCGTCGAGCTCGGCACCGGCGAGGCGCCGCCGCCCGACAAGTTCGAAGACACGCAGCCGATCGACGACACCCTGCCGTACGACGAGACCGTGCGCGACACCGAGCCGCTCGAGATTCCGCCCGAGCTTCTTGCGGAAGACGAGCAGGCCGAGGCGGCGGGCAAGACGCTGGAGACCGCGGCGCCGGTGCCCGAGCCGGTCGCGGCGTCGAAGCCGGCGCAGCGTCGCCGTCCGATGTTGATGTGGATGGTGCTCGTGGTGCTCGTCCTCGGCGCCGCGGGAGTCTGGTACATCTGGAACCACTCGTAGTCATGTCCCGGGCCACTCTCCGCCGGTTTAGGAGTGCGGCGGCGACAGTCGCCGCTTTCGTATCCAATATCGAAAAGCGGTGGCTTTGCCACCGCACTCCCAGACTCTTACTGCTCATCGCGTTGCTCGTCACATGTCGTCGCGATGTTACGCGTCTCGATGACGTGCAGCAGATGGCGTACCGCGTGAAGCCCGCGGTCGTGCGCATCAACGCGTACGCGACCGCGGAGTTTCGCTACGACGCGAGTGCGATCGCGGCGGTCGAGAAACAACTTCTCATCGAAGGCCACGACCTCATCGTGCGCAACGAACCCGAAGGCGAAGCCGTCGTCGAAACGGGCGCCGGTGGATCGGGCAGCGGATTCATCATCCATCCCGACGGCACGATCCTCACGAGCGGTCACGTCGTCTCGCCGACGAGCGACAAAGTTGCGCTCGAGCGCGAGCTGCGGCGCAACGGCGCGATCGCGGCGCTCGTGAAGCACTTCCCGATCGAGGAGCTGCGCGCGATCTATCGTGGCGACGGACTCGATCGCTACATCCGCATCTGCGGCGACGCGGGCCGCGTCGTGAACATCGACGTCGTCGGCGACGTCGAGCTCTCGAACGGCGAGAAGATTCCGTATCGCATTCGCCGCTACTCACCGTCGCTTGCGGAGCGCGGCACCGACGTCGCGATTCTGCAGATCGATCGCAAGAACCTTCCGTCGCTGCCACTCGGCGATTCCGATGCGGTCGGCGTCGGCGAGTCGATCTGGTCGGTCGGATATCCCGCGGTTGCGAGCAGCTCCGACGACGTGATCGGCGGCTGGCTCTCGCGCGACAGCGATCTCGAGCCCACGTTCAATCCCGGCATCATCACCGCGATCAAGCGCGACAGCTCCAATCGCCCGGTGTTTCAGTCGAACGTCGCGATCTATCGCGGCAACTCCGGCGGCCCCGCCGTGAACGCGCGCGGCGAAGTGATCGGCATCTCGACGTGGGGCCACGCGAACGCGGAGCAGATCAAGTTCCTCGTGCCGATCGGCGTCGCGAAGGAAATGCTCGCCGAAGCGAAGGTGACGCCGAGCGATGAAGGCCCGTTCAACGTTGCGTACCAGGCCGCGCTCGATGCCGCGAATCACGGCGAGTGGGTCGAAGCGAAAAAGAATCTGCTGCGTGCGGCGGGGATCTTTCCGAACTCGCCTGACGTGATCCGCTTCAAGCGCGACACCGATCGCGCACTGAAAGACCTGCCGCTCTGGCGATTGCATCCCGTCGCGAGCGCGATCGCCGTCGGCATCGTCGTCTCGATGATCGCCTTCGCGATCATCCTCATCGTCCGCGGCGGAAGACCGCGCATTCCGCGCGACATCTTGAAGGCGACGACGGAGACGGTCGTCTCCCCCGGAGGCGCGCCGCCGGGCCAACTGATCCTCGGCAAATTCACGATCCTGAACGGCACGCGCGCGGGCGAAAAGCTCGGACTCGGCGGCTCCGGAATCCGGATCGGGCGGGAGTCGGCAATTTGTGAGATCG
>DATKFO010000275.1:0-2199 GCA_035544355.1 Thermoanaerobaculia bacterium | reverse complement strand
AGACAGTCATGAATGACCTCGACTCGCGGCTGGCGCGCGTGCTCGCCCACATCGATGCGCATCTCGACGAGCGCCTGACGGCGCGCGCGCTCGCACCGATCGCGTGGATGTCCGCCTCGCGCCTCGAACCTCTCTTCCGCGAAACAATAGGCCGCTCCCTCGGCCGCCATATTCGCGAGCGCCGCATCGAAGCCGCCGCGCGCGCGCTGCGCGAGACCGAAGCGCCGCTGCAGGCGATCGCGCTCGCGAGCGGCTTCTACGATCAGGCGCATTTCTGCCGGGTGTTCAAGTCCGCACGCCACGCGACGCCGCGTGAGTACCGCTACCATACGCGGGCTCATGGCGACCGCACGTCTCATCGTCACGGCGGATGACGCCGGCCTGCATCGCGGGATGACCGAGGGTGCGATCCGTGCGCATCGTGAGGGGATCGTGACGGCGTGCAGCGTCGTTGCGAACGGCGTCGCGTTCGACGATGCGGTCGCGCGCTTGCGCGACGTGCCGTCGCTCGAAGTGGGCGTGCATCTCACGCTCGTCGAAGAAAAGCCGCTGACGGCGATGCGCTTCCCGCGCAAATACACGACGTTCGTGCCGCTGTATCTCGCGCGGGCGATCTCGATGCGCGACATCGAGCGCGAATTTCGCGCGCAAATCGAGAAAGTGCTTGCGACCGGATTGCGCGTCACGCATCTCAACAGTCATCAGCATCTGCACATGCTGCCGCGGATTTTTTCGTTGGCGTCGCGGCTCGCGAATGAATACGAGATCGGCTACGTGCGCGTGGTGAATGATCGTGGCGGGAGTGCGGGGCTTCTACGTCGTCTCTCGGTCGCCGCATTGAGCACCCTCGGTCGCAGCGGTCGCACGATCGGAGTCCTGGAAGCGGGTCATATTCGCGACGTTGTTCCGCTGCTCGATCATGTCGAAGAAACGACGGAGCTCGTCACGCATCCCGGAGTTGGCGTCGATGGCTACCCACAATGGAACTACGACTGGGAAGCGGAGACGCGTGCGCTGTGTGCGCCGGGATTGCGTGACGAGCTCGTGAAGCGGGGCATCGAGCTGATTGCGCCATCCGCGTCTCGATGACGCGGAGTTGTTCCTCCGTCGAAGGATTCGTCCGACGACGGAGGTGTCATTTCCACATCGACTGGGAGAATCTTGATCGCCTCATGGGTAATTCGAGTTCGAGCAGCCGGGACCGGTGTATTCGCCGAGAGGCGGCTGGCCGGGCGGCTCGACGATTTCCTCACACGTCGTCGTACCAGGTTCCTTCAACTGAGCTGGGCTGGGGACGCCCTGCGTGTTGAGAAAGTACAGATAGAAGTCGTGGGGCTTGTCGGCCGACGTGTCTACGGGGATGTTGGAGATGAAGATTGTTGCGCTGGGATTCACGGGGAATGCGTACGAAGTGCCGGTTGTGAATTCCTCGATCTGGATCATCGGCTGATCGGAGACCGCGATGGTCCAGATGGCAACCGCTGAGCCACGAATGTTCCCTCCCGAAACGGCACTCCGCGGGAAGTCGACGAAGCAGGCCGTGTCGACGGGGTTCGCGGCGTCGGTTCGCAATGGCGGCGGGGGTGGATCGATCATGACCCCGCCGAGCGTCGGAATGCAGGTTTCGTCGGGCGGCGCACCTGCGGTCGCAGCGGCGGTGCCGAACGTCAGGATCACGCCGTTGAGGTCCCACTCCAACATGCCGTTGTCGTGACTGCGCAGATGGAACGCGTCGGTGTCAGGCCACGGAGGCGTGACCAAACCCTCCGCAACGCGAAGTGTTGCGCGGTGCGCGTGGACGCCTTCGAGCGCGGGAATGCCCGCCCACCGCGCAGGATCGCTCGCGTTCACGAGAATCGCGCGATGTCCGTCGCCGCGCAGCGTGTGCATGCAGATTCCATAAAAGTAGAGGGTGATGGTCTCGTTGCTCATGCCGGCTCCTCCTACAGTTCCGTCGAATCGATGCGGTTGGTCAGGACGGCGATCGCGCGCCACGCGGATTTTTGCCCGCGCGCTTCATTCGCAATGGCTTCGCGCTGCGCGGTTCGGACTGCTGCCGCGGGACTCTGCCCGCGTGCAAGCTCGCGATGAATGATGCGGAAGAGCGCTCGCGCGTCGTTGTCGGGAACGGGTGCGAGTGTGCCGATGACCGCAGTCGCGCCGGCGGCGAGAAACCCTCCGCCGAGGCTCAGCGCGTGC
>DATKFO010000274.1:0-5669 GCA_035544355.1 Thermoanaerobaculia bacterium | reverse complement strand
GATGAAGGTCTGCAGGCCGAGGACCATGCCGGTGAACATCGCGGTGAGAAAGACGACGGGAATCGAGTTCACGCCGACGCGGACCATCTGGCGAAACCACTCGCCGGCGTCGTACGGCGGGCGCACGGCCCAGGCGATGGTGTTCCAGAGCATGACCACCCAGCGTCCGGTCTCTTCGAAGACGCGGAGAAACACGCGGCCGATGCGATCGAAGATTTTCGTCATGAGGCGCGGTTGTGAGTGAGGTAGACGCGCGGAACGCGCGCGCTGACGTTGCAGAACACCTCGTAGGAGATCGTACCAACTTTCGACGCGATCTCTTCGGCGGAGATGCCGTCGCCGAGGAGGACGACTTCGTCGCCGATCGCTGCGTTGGCGATGTCGGTGACGTCGATCGTGACGAGATCCATCGACACACGTCCGACGACGGGCGCACGTTGCCCGCGCACGAGCACTTCGCCGCGATTCGAGAGGAGGCGGTTGTAGCCGTCGGCGTATCCGATGGGGAGCGTGGCGATGCGACTTGCGCGCCTGGTGTGGAACGTCGTGCCGTAACCGATGGCGTGGCCGGGCGGGAGGTCTTTCAAACGCGCGATTGCCGTGCGCCAGCGCATCACGGGCTCGAAGGACAAGCTGAGAGCTTGTCCTACGTAGGGCCGCCCTACGTCGGGCGGTCTCTCAGGCGGCCCGTCGAGAGGCGCGCCTCCGTAGAGTGCGATCCCAACCCGTACGTAATCGCCCGCTTCCACAAGTCCGCGCACGGTCGCCGCGCTGTTCGCGACGTGATGCAGCGGTGCGGTGAATCCCGCTTCGCGCAGCGTTTCAACGTACGTGCGAAAACGCGCAAGCTGTTCGTCGGTGAACGGATCGTCCGGATCACTGGCGTTCGCGAGATGCGTGTAGATCGCGTCGATGCGTAGTCGCGGCGTCGCGCGAATGGCATCGATCACGCCGGCGAGCTCCGTTTCGACGACGCCCATTCTTCCCATGCCGGTGTCGAGCTTGAGATGGGCAACGACGTCGCGGTCGACGCGGCGGATCGCATCGAGCACTTCGGGACCGGTGATCGCGATCGTGATGTCGTGCTCGCACGCGAGTGCAATCTGATCCGCATTCAACGGCCCGAGGACGAGCAGCGGCAACGTGATTCCCGCGCGACCGAGCTCGAGCGCTTCTTCGAGCAGTGACACCGCAATCATCGCAACGCGATCACGCGAAAGGCGGTGAGCAAGTTCGACCGCGCCGTGTCCGTACGCGTTCGCTTTCAGCACCGCGATGAGCCGCGAGCGCTCCGGCAGCCGCGACGCGATCGCATCGACGTTGCGCGCGAATGCATCGAGATCGATCTCAGCCCACGTCGGTCGCACTGTAGACATGCAGGTTCTGTCCGTTCATCGGACGCGAGCGATCGGAGGCGAGAAACAGAATCGTCTCCGCAATTTCGTCGGGCGTCATGTTCGCCGGCGCGCCGCCGCTCGTCTCGCTCCACATCGGCGTGTCGACCGAGCCCGGGCTCACGCAATTCACGCGCACATCGTGCTCCGCGACTTCGACCGCGAGCGCTTCGGTGAACGCGATCAGCGCGCCTTTGCTCGCGTTGTACGACGTGAAGCCGGGATATTTGCGCGGACCCGGCACGCCGGAGATGGACGCGACGTTCACGATGGCGCCGCGCCGCTGCTCGATCATCGAAGGCAACGCGCGGCGCGATGCGAGAAACGCGCTGCGCAGATTCACCGCGATTACGCGATCCCACGATTCGAGCGTCGTGTCGACGAGACGGCCGGGCTCGATCATCCCCACGTTGTTCACGAGCAGATCGCAATGTCCGAAGCTCTTTTCAGTCACCGAAAACAAACGCTCGACGTCCGCGAGATCGGCAACGTCGCCTGCGACGGCGATCATCCGATCTTCGTAGCGCGCGGCAATCGCGCTCAGCTTCTCCATCGTTCGGGCGAAGATCGCAACGCGCGCGCCACGTTTGGCGAACAGCTCGGCGGTCGCGCGGCCGATGCCGCTCGACGCTCCCGTGACGACTGCGATTCTGCCTTCGAGCTCGGACATATAATCGCGAGGCTATCGCAAGATCTTTGAGGAGAGGAAGCGATCATGAATCAGGACCTCAATACGTTCCTGCAGTTGTTTCTGCGCTGGATCCATATCGTCGCCGGCGTGATCTGGATCGGACACCTCTACTTTTTCAACTGGGTCAACGGGCCGTTTCAAACCAAGATCGATGGCCCCACCAAGAAGCTCGTCAACCCTGAGCTGATGCCGCGCGCGCTCTACTGGTTCCGCTGGGGCGCGGCGTGGACGTGGTTCAGCGGCATCCTGCTCGCGGCGCTGATCTACTACCACGAGAAGACGGTGCTGTTCGAGAACGGCGAAGGGAACCAGTGGCTTTGGCTCGCCCTCGTGCTCGTGCTGCTCGCCGTCGGCTTCGTGCTCTACAACTTCATCATGAAGGCGCTCGCGAACAAGGTCGTCGCGGCGGCGATCTGCCTCGTGCTCTTCGCCGGCGTGTACGCGGTGCTCGAGTTCTGCGGCAAGTTCGGCGGACGCGCGCTGTACATCCACGCGGGCGCGATCTTCGGCACGATGATGGCGCTGAACGTCTGGATGGTGATCTGGCCGAATCAGAAAAAGATCCTCACCGCACTGAAGAACGGCACGCCGCTCGCGCCCGACTCACCCGAAGTGAAGATCGCCGGTCTGCGCTCGCGGCACAACACATACATGTCCGTGCCGCTGATTTTCCTGATGATCAGCAACCACTACCCGACGATGTTCTCGAATCCGATGCGCGATGCCTGCCTCGCCAGCGTGATCATCCTCGGATTCTTCGTAACCTGGCTGCTGTACAAAAAGTCGGGCAAGGTCGCTGGGTTCTGATGAGCTGTTGCCCGTTGCCCGTCACCAGTTGCCCGGGACGATCTCCACGGGCAACGGGCATCGGGTAACGGGCAACGATCATGCGCCTTCTCCAAATCGACGCTTTCACCTCCGAGCCGTTCCGCGGCAATCCCGCGGCGGTTTGTTTTCTCGACTCCGCCCGCGACGCGGAATGGATGCAGGGCGTTGCGGCGGAGATGAATCTCTCCGAGACGGCGTTCCTCGAACCGCGCGACGACGGCTGGTCGTTGCGCTGGTTCACGCCTGCGATCGAAGTCGAGCTCTGCGGACACGCAACGCTCGCGAGCGCGCATGCGTTGTGGGAAGAAGGGTTGCTCGCGCATGACGCGACTGCGCGCTTTCACACGCTGAGCGGCTTGCTCACCGCATCGCGCACCGGTGATTGGATCGAGCTCGATTTTCCCGCGAAGCCGGAAGAACGCGCAGATCCTCCGGCGGAGCTGCTCCCCGCGCTCGGCACGGATGCGGTCTACGTCGGCCGCAACAAGTTCGACTACCTCGTCGAAGTCGCCTCGGAAGAAATCGTGCGCGCGCTGAAACCGGATCACGCGCTGCTGCGCACGATTCCGGTGCGCGGCGTGATCGTCACGAGCCGTTCGTCCGAATACGATTTCATCTCGCGCTTCTTCGCGCCCGGCTCGGGCGTCGACGAAGATCCGGTCACCGGCTCCGCGCACTGCTGCCTCGGACCGTACTGGGCGCAGCGGCTCGGCAAGAACGAATTCGTCGCGTATCAGGCGTCGCCGCGCGGTGGCGTCGTGCGCGTGCGACTCGAAGGCGACCGCGTGAAACTCGGCGGCCGGGCCGTGACCGTGTTGCGCGGCGAATTGATGTGAGCCTCACCATCGCGCCAACGACGGACATGCAATCCGTCCGCGTGCTCTTCCTCGAGTACGCGCATTCACTAGGCGTCGATCTCTCGTTCCAGAACTTCGACGAAGAACTCGCGTCGCTGCCCGGCGATTACGATCCGATCCTCCTCGCGCATTGGGACGGCGAGCTCGCAGGCTGCGTCGCAATGCATCCATTCGGCGAGCCGGGCATCTGCGAGATGAAGCGCCTCTATCTGCGTCCGCAATTTCGCGGCAAGTCGATCGGCAAACAACTCGCGCTGCGGATCATCGACGAAGCGCGCAATCGCAGATATCGCGCGATGCGCCTCGACACGCTGCCCGCGATGCACGACGCGAAGGCAATGTACGAGGCGCTCGGCTTCCGCGACATCGCGCCGTATCGCTTCAACCCGATCGAGGGGACGCGATTCATGGAACTGATACTCTAGGAGTGCGGTGGCAAAGCCACCGCTCTTGGATCCGGATCACAAAGCGGCGGCTCTGCCGCCGCACTCCTAAACATGAACATCCGCGAGACGCTCGAACAGATCGAGCGCGATACGCTCCATCCGCGCGCGGCGCTCAGCGCAGAGACGCGCGGGCGCGATCGCGAGGAGCCCGAGGATGATCTGCGGCCTTCGTATCAGCGGGATCGCGATCGCATCATTCATTGCAAGGCGTTTCGCCGGCTCAAGCACAAGACGCAGGTGTTTCTCGCGCCGGAAGGCGATCACTACCGCACGCGGCTCACGCACGTGCTCGAAGTCACACAGATCGCGCGCACGATCGCGAAATCGCTGCGCCTCAACGAAGTGCTCACCGAAGCCATCGGACTCGGCCACGACCTCGGCCACTCCGCATTCGGACACGCAGGCGAAGCCGCGCTCTCGAAGCTCGTGCGCGGCGGCTTCGATCACTATCGGCAATCAGTGCGCGTCGTCGAGACGCTCGAGAACCTCAACCTCACCATCGAAGTGCGCGACGGCATCCTCAAACATTCGAAGGGCGAGAAAGGCGAGTTGCTGCGCACGCGACCGAAATCACGCGCGCTCACGCTCGAGGGCGACATCGTCCGCATCTCCGACATCATCGCGTACGTGAATCACGACATCGACGACGGCGTGCGCGCGGGGATCATCTCCGCCAGCGATATCCCGAAGCCGATCGTGAAAACCCTCGGCATCACCGGCAGTAAACGCATCGATCGCATGGTCCGCGACGTCATTCAATCGACGCTCGACAACGATTACGCGTCGATCTCGATGAGCGCTGAAGTGCTCGACGCGCTCGAGGCGCTGCGCACCTACATGTTCGAGAACATGTACCTCACGCCCGCGGTGCGCGGCGAGTTCGAGAAAGCGCAGAAAATCCTGATCGCACTTTTCGAATACGTCGTTGCGCATCCGGAAGAATTGCTCGACCTGAGCAGTGGCGAGCCGGTCGAGCGGCTGGCGATCGACTTCATCGCCGGAATGACGGACCGCTACGCGCTCAATCTCTACGCGAAATTGTTTTTGCCGCGGCCGTGGGTCGGGTGATTACTTGCGCCCCTTCGCGCCGCGCTTCGGCGCGGTGTTGAGGACGTCGCGGAGATCTTTGCCCGCTTTGAAGCGAACGTTCTTCGAGGCCGGAATGGTGATCTTTTCTTTCGTCCGAGGATTGCGACCTTCACGCGCCTTACGCTGAGTGACGTTGAAGCTGCCGAGTCCCGGAATGGCGCAGCGCTCGCCGCGCTGGCAGCTGTCGGCGATGTACCCGACGAATGCGTCGAACGCCGCTGCTGCTTCCTTCTTCGAGATCCCTGCCTGCTCAGCGATCGAAGTGATGATGTCGCCCTTACCAGCCATCGAACTCTCCTCCTATTAGACACGTGTGGTGCATGTGTGAGGGACGAAACTCTCGGATTTTCGAATGTTTCGACAA
>DATKFO010000273.1:0-5382 GCA_035544355.1 Thermoanaerobaculia bacterium | reverse complement strand
GTGATCAGTGATCGAGGTGGTGACCGGTGGCGACAAACCTCATCGATCACCGATCACCGACAACCGATCACTGCTCTGTCGTTGGTCCCAGCACGTTCGCGCGCGGCGCTTCGGTCGCGGGCGTTTCCGCTGACGCGGGCTCGATCGCCATCCCTTCCTTCGCGGCGAAGTCGGCGAGGGCTTGCTCGGCGAGCGCTTTCTGCTCGTCGTCTTTCATCATGATGTCGGCGGTGTTCAGTGAGTCGCGTGCGACGCGTGCGCGTCCGGCGGCTTTCTCGCGCTCTTCTTCGACCATCGTGTGCAGGCGATCGAGCGTGTCGCCCGAGCCGCCGATCGACGTGATCATGCCCGATGCCATTTCGGTGAGCTCGGCAGTCGCTTTCTTGATCTTGAGATCGTCCAGTGACGTCTTGAGGGACTGGATTTTTTCCTGCGCTGCGCGGACGGAAACGTCGCGCGCTTTGATGAGCTCTTTGTACGTGGTCTCGGCTTGGCCGAGCTGCGTCTGATTCTCGGCCAGCTCGCGCTGCACGGTCTGCAGACGCAGGGCGTAGTTGCCGGCCGCTTCGCGATTGCCGGCGCGAAGATTGGCCGACGCTTTCGCGCGCAGCTCGCGCTCTTCGCCCTGCAGCTTGCGGATCTGCGTCATCAGCCGTTCGCACAGTCCCGCGTGCGCGGCGAGGCCCTGGTTGTAGTTCGCGATCTGCCTTCGCAGGTTCTCTTTCTCCACCTCCAGCAACGCCTCGGGATTTTGCCGTTCGAGGCCGGTGACGAAGAGGCCGAAGAACCCACGGATGAGATTCGCCAGTCGTTTGAACATGGGGATGCTCCTTGAGCGCGGAGTTTACTTCAACGTAGGACCGGCTCTGAGCCGGTCCCGGGGCCGCCTGAGAGGCGGCCCTACGTGAGCGCTTCCGCGCTCGCGAGGCGGGACTCGCTCTCGTTGTGCGCGCGGAGGAACGACGCGGGGTCGCTGAGCACGCTGCCCATGCGCATTGGATTTGTTTACCGAAGAGAATGGGCGGCGTCAACTTTCGGGGCAGGAATGGTCGCGTGCGGTCACTCCAATGAATGGAGGTAGATGTCATGGACCTGAGTGCGCAATTGCATGCCGTCGGATTGAAGGCTGGTCTCGAGCCGATGACCGCGCTGACGGACGCGATTCTTGCGGCGTGGACGCTACTGCTGGCGATCGCTCTTTTCCGCCACGCGAACGGACGCAAGCCGGTCGTGTTGTGGGCTTGGGCGTTCGTCGCGCTGACGGTCAGCTCGCTCGACGGCGTTGCGTATCACGGCTATCGCATGCGATTCGGGTTCACGGTCATCGTTCTTCTGTGGAAGATCGTCCCCGTCGCCACCGGCATCGCCACGCTCTGCCTCGGCGCAGCCGCCGCGATCGCGTGGCTCGCGCCACGCGCGCGACGCGTCGCGATCACGCTGCTCGTGCTCGAGTTCGTCGCGTGTCTGATCGCCGCTGCGCTGAGCAACGACTTCCTCGTCGTCGTGATCGACTACGCGCCCGTCATGATCGCGATCCTCATCGGTAGCATCGCGCATTGGAGCGAGCGCGCTGCGCGTTTCATCGCAGCCGGCGTTGTCGTTTCCTTCATCGCGGCGGGCGTGCAAATCAGTTCACTGCAGATCGGCCGCTTCGATCACAACGACATCTTTCATGTGATTCAGATGATCGCGATGTATCTGCTGTATCGCGGCGGTGCGCAGCTGCGCGGATGATAAAGTGCCCGCCGGAGGCACCACAGATATGTCGAGAATCAACGGAGAAAAAGCGCGCGCAGCGATTGCGAAACGCAATGGCACGGCGCGCAGGGTGAAGTCACGCGCGCAGCGCCAGCTGTTGAAGGCCGCGGCCGCGGCACCGAAGGCAGACAAGAAATCGTAGCCGCATGTTCTCGCTGACGCTCGATGACTTCGTTCAGGTCCGCGCGCGCATCGCGGAGCACATCAAGCACACGCCGCTGCTGACGTCGCGGCAGCTCAGCGAGCGCACGGGATTCGATGTTCGTTTGAAGGCGGAGCTGTTTCAGCGCGTCGGGTCGTACAAGATCCGCGGGCCGCTGAACAAGTTCGCGCTGATGCCCGAGGAGCAGAAGCGGCGCGGCGTCGTGTGCTCGTCGGCGGGCAATCACGCGCAGGGCGTCGCGCTCGCGGCGAAGATCCACGGCATTCGCGCGGTCGTTTGCATGGCCGAGAACGCGACGCCGTCGAAGATCGCCGCGACGCGCGGATATGGCGCGGAGGTCGTGCTGCATGGGACGATCTGGGACGAGGCGAATGAGAAGGCGAAGGAGCTCGTGCGGAACGAGGGACTGACGTACGTCCATCCGTTCGACGACGAGCAGCTGATCGCGGGACAAGGCACGCTCGGACTGGAGATCGTGCAGGACTGGCCGGATGTCGACGCCGTGGTCGTGCCGATCGGCGGCGGCGGATTGATCTCCGGCGTATCGATGGCGGTGAAAGGCCACAATCCGAACATCCGCGTGATCGGCGTCGAATCCTCCGACGGCCCCGCGATGCAGAAGAGCATCGCCGCGGGGCAGCTCGAGACGATCGAGTGCAACACGATCATCGACGGGTTGCGCGTGCGCCGCGCGGGCGAGATCAATTTTTCCGTCGTGCAGCGATTCGTCGACGACATCGTCGCGCTGCCGGATCGCGAGATCTTCGATGCGCTGATCTGGATCATGGAGCGCTGCAAGCTCGTGGTCGAAGGTGCCGCGGCTGCGCCGGTCGCCGCGCTGTTGCACGGTCTCGTCAAGTTGCCGGCGGGTTCGCGCGTCGCCGTCGTGTTGTCGGGCGGGAATGTGACTCTCGATCAGTTGCGCGCGCTGAAGTGGAATTGATCACACGCGCGTGTGATGATCGTCGCCCCTCGTTGTGCGCCGCCCTCGTATCGTCGCACTGATGCGAATCACGCTCTTCCTCGGCGACATCGCCTACGCGCCGGCCGAGGCGCTTTGCACGTCGACGAATCCACGGCTTTCGCTTGCGATGGGAACGGGCGCATCCGTGCGCGAGCGCGCGGGATACGAAGTGCTGCGCGCGTGCGAAGCGCTGCGCAACGGACGCGAGCTCGCGGCAGGTACAGCGCACACGACGACGGCGGGTGCGCTGCCGAACAAGATGCTCATTCACTGCGTCGCGAGTGATGCGACGCATCGTTCGTCCGAAGAGATCGTGCGGAGATGTGTGGCGAGCGCGCTGCGTTGTGCGGAGGAAGGAAATTGTTCGAGCGTCGCGATGCCGGTGTTTGCGAGCGGACATGCGCACGTCAACTTCAAGCGTGCGGTGAGTGCGATCGCGCAGGCGTTGGCGGAGGCGCGAACCGCGGTGCGGGAAGTGATCGTGGTCGTCAACGATCGCGATCGAATCGATGACCTCCGCGCGGCATTCGGCGAGAAAGTCCCGCTCATTCGATCGAATGTGCCCGAGGAAGAGACAGTGGGTTGGTTTTGACGAAGCCCGCAATCCGCTTGACATCCCCAACCACCACCCCTACACTCCGCCGCACTCGTACAAACCGACCGGTCGGCCGGTAAAACTCGGAGGACGATTCATGATCCGTCGCCTGCAGTCGATTGCCGTCCTGCTTCTCATTCTTCTTACTGCCGTGCCCGTTCTCGCCCAGATCGACAAAGGGTCGATCGAAGCGGTCGCCGTCGATCAGACGAAGGCTCCGCTCCCCGGCGTAACGGTCACGCTTTCCCGCCCCGAAACGGGCTATTCCTCCTCCGTCGTGACCGACAGCTCCGGGATGGCACGTTTCCCCGCGCTCACGCCGGGCGACTATCGCGTCGAGTTCGCGCTCGAAGGCTTCGCGCCGGTGCAGGCGCAGCAGCTCGTGCTACGCATCGGCCAGGAAGCGAAGGTCAGCGTGACGATGCAGGCCTCGACCAGCGAATCGATCACGGTGAGCGCCGAGGTGCCGATCGTCGATGTGCACAAGAGTGACTCGTCGACGAACATCGTGCCGGAGCAGATCGAAGCGCTCCCGGTCGCGGATCGCCAGTTCGAGCGTCTCGCCTTCATCGCGCCCGGCGTGCAGCGCGAGCGCGGCGGATTCCGCTTCATCAACGGCGGTCCGGTCATCGGCGGCGGCGGCAACGCATCGCAGGCAACGATCCTCGTGAACGGCGTCGACCTCACCGATCAGGTGAACGGACTTTCGCGCGCGCGCTTCAGCCAGGACGCGGTGCGCGAGTTCCGCGTGATCGCGAATCGCTTCGACACGGAGATCGGCGGATCGGCGGGCGGCGCGCTCTCGGTCGTGACGAAGTCGGGCACGAACGACATGCACGGCAGCGTCTTCGGATTCGCGCGCGACGCATCGCTACGATCGAAAGGCGCACTCGATCTGAAGAAGAACGACGACTACTCGCGCCATCAGCTCGGATTCACGGTCGGCGGCGCGTTCCTGCGCGACAAGACGTTCTACTTCGCGTCGCTCGAGCAGATCAATCAGGACGACATCACGCTGTTTCGTCCGGGCGGCGCGTACACGACGCTCGCAGCGGACATCAGCCATCCGTTCGATCAGACGCTGCTCTTCGGCAGCATCGACACGAACATCAATGCGCAGATGACGGCCGGCGTGCGCCTCGTTTACGACAAATACAAAGAAGACAATTTCCGCGTCGGCGGCATCGCCGATGAGTCGTACGGCCAGACGCTCGATCGCAAGAATTGGAATGCGACGTTCGAGCACAACTGGGCGATCAACACGACCGCGTCGAATGAAGCGCGCCTGCAGTACGGAACGCGCCGTTTCTTCGAGCCGACGAATTCCGACGTCGTCGCGGAATGGTTCTCGAGCGGCAATACGCTGCAGACCGGCAGCAACATCCTCGGCGATCTCCTCGGCGACGGCTCGACGTGGGAAGTGCGCGACACGTTCCACAAGCACATTCCGACCGCGAACGGCTCGCACGATCTCAAGGGCGGCGTTTCGTTCCAGCACATCGACGAGCGCTTCCGCCTCGACACGTACGAGAAGGGACTCTTCATCTACGTGACCGACACGCGCGCGCTGCCGCTCGCGTACGCGTACGGCGTCGGTTCCTCCGACGTCGAGACCGACACCGATCTCTACGGCATGTTCGTCGAAGACTCGTGGCGTCCGAACGCGAAGCTGGCGCTGAACCTCGGCATCCGCTACGACGTCGACACGAACGGCAACAACGAAGGCTTCACACATCCGCTGATCACGAAGCCGCGCGAGCGCGACTCCGACAACTATCAGCCGCGCGTTTCGTTCAGCTACGACATCAACGGCGACGGCGCGAATGTCGTGCGCGGCGGCGCAGGCAGGTTCACGGGACGCATGCTGCTCGTTCCCGCGCTCACGGAATTGCAAGCGAACGG
>DATKFO010000272.1:0-2459 GCA_035544355.1 Thermoanaerobaculia bacterium | reverse complement strand
CGGCGCGGACGCGCGCTCGGGCACTCCCGCCTACATGGCGCCCGAGCAGCTCGAGGGCCGCGAGGTGACCGTCCGCAGCGACATCTACGCGCTCGGACTCGTGCTCTACGAAATCTTCACAGGCGTGCGCGCGATCGAGCGGCCGTTCGCGCCGCCGTCAGAATTCGCGAGCGACATCGATCCCGCGATCGAGCGAATGATCCTTCGCTGTCTCGATCCCGATCCCGCGATGCGGCCGGAGTCGGTCGTGTCGATCCTTCGCGAATTGCCCGCGCTCGATCCGCTCGCGGCCGCGGTTGCAGCGGGCGAGACGCCGACTCCCGCGATGCTCGCAGCGGCGTTGCAGCGCGGCGATCTTCGCGCGGCGGTCGCGTGGGCGCTGTTCGGAATCGCGATCGCGTCGATCGTCGCTGTCGCGGCGCTCGCATCGCGCACGACGATTCTCGGCAGGACGCCGTTGAAATCCCCCGAAGTTCTGCGCGAGCGCGCGACGGAGATTCTCGACGCAGCAGGTGCGTCTCCCGCAATGGGCGATCACGCGTCGCGATTTTTTCTCGATCGCAAGCGGCTGCGGCTCTTCTTTCTCGACCGGCGCAGTCCGGACACGATGATGCCGCGCGGACCGGAGCGCGTGCTCGATGATGACGATCCGCCGTTCAACGTGCCGGGCATGACGAGCGTGCGTGTCGACGGCGGCGGACGCTTGCTCGAGCTCGCGATCGTGCCGCCGCAGCGTCGCGATGCGTTGACGCGCAGCGCGATTCCGGCGGAGCCTTTGTTGCGATTCACGGGATTCGATCCCGTGACGCTGCGTTCCGTTGCGCCGGCGTGGACTGCACCCGTCGACAGCGACGAGAAGCGCGCGTGGATCGCGCCGAACGGCATGCGCATCGAGACCGCGTCGTACTTCGGTCGTCCTGTGTGGCTATCGGTGATCGATGAGAAGCAACTCGTGCCGCGCGCGCCGTTCTCGACGAGCTGGATCGCGACGCGGACGTTCATGGTTGCGTTGGTGCTCATTCCGTCCGTGCTGTTGCTGCTGGCGTGGAACAATTTCCGCAGCCGCGCCGGCGATCGCAAAGGTGCGCTGCGCCTCGGCGCCACTGCATTCGTGCTCTTCGCAGTCGCGCTGTTCCTGCGCGCCCACCATCCCGGCACGCTGTTCGAGGAATGGATCATGGCTTCGACCGCGATGGCGTACGCCGTGTTTCTCGGCGCGATGCTCGGCATCTTCTATTTCGCGGCGGAGCCGTTCGCGCGGCGGCGCTGGGCCGCGATGATGATCTCGTGGACGCGCCTGCTCGCCGGGCGCTGGCGCGACGCGATGGTCGGACGCGACGTGCTGATCGGAACCATCGCCGGCGCGGCGGTGATTCTCGCGGGAGAGTTGATCGTGGAGATGGCGCCGCTGTTTCGCGAAGACGCCGTGCTCGTCGCGACGGCGACGCCGCTCTCGTCGATCTGGCAGGCGTTCTATTACCTGCTGCGCAATGTGGGCGAGGCGATCTTTCGCGGCGTGAGCGCGGTGTCGCTGCTGCTCATCGTGCGATCCGTGACGAAGCGCATCGGCATCGCGACGGTCGTCGCATCGTTCATCGTCGCACTGACGTTCGTCGACGACATCGAAGGATCGCTTGCATTCTCCGCTGCGTACGCGGTCGTCGTCGGCGCGATGGTCTACGTCGTGCTCTATCGCTTCGGCGCGCTCGCGCTTTCTGCGAGCGCGTTCACTGCGCTCACGCTGCGCCGCCTGCCGCTCACGCTCGATCCGTCGTCGTGGTACTTCGGCCGCTCGCTGCTCGCACTCGGATTGATCGCGGCGCTCGCGGCGTATGGGTTCGTCGTCGCGACGGGTGGGCGGAGGATTTTGCGCGCGTAAAGATCAGTCGCCTATCGCGCTCACGGTATTCTGCGTTCTGCGCATGTCGCGGGAATACATCATTTACACGGACGAGAGTATCAAGTCGGGACCTCTCTATGGCAACTTCTATGGTGGCGCACTTCTGCGATCGAACGACATCGATCGCGTGAACGCAGAACTGCGCGACATTGCGACCGCTGCTCATCTGACCGGTGAGATCAAGTGGCAAAAGGTGACAGCTCAGTACCTCAGCAAGTACCAGTTGATGATGAATGCCTTCTTTGACCTGGTGCGGGGGAACTGCATCAAAGTTCGTGTCATGTTCACGCAGACGCGCAACGTTGCGACCGGCCTGGAAACCTACCATCGAGAGCACTCGTACCACATCCTGTACTACCAATTCCTGAAGCACGCATTCGGACTCCGTTACGCGAATCCCGGTGGCAGCCCAATCCGCTTAAGGATCTATGTGGATCAACTGCCCGACACGACGGATAAGAACGCCTTGTTCAAAGCGTTTGTGGTTGGTCTCGTCGTTTCAAGCAACCCTACCGGCATTGGTTGTTCGTCCCCAGCGCCAGCCGGATCGATGAGTAGC
>DATKFO010000271.1:0-2473 GCA_035544355.1 Thermoanaerobaculia bacterium | reverse complement strand
TCGACGCGTCTCCTCGCCGACGCCGCGAGCGAGTTGCACGACCTCGGCATCGGCGGCACCGCCGTCGGCACCGGCATCAACACGCCCCCCGGCTATCGCTTCGCCGTCGTGAAGCATCTCGTCGCGCTCACCGGACTGCCGCTCGAATCCGCGGACGATCTGCGCGAGCCGATGCAGTCGCAACTGCCCGTCGTTGCGGTCTCCGCCGCGCTGCGCAATCTCGCGCTCGAGCTCACGCGCATCACGAACGACTTGCGTTTGCTCGCATCGGGCCCGATGACCGGACTCGCCGAAATCCAATTGCCGTCCGTGCAGCCCGGCTCTTCGATCATGCCCGGCAAAGTGAATCCGTCGCTGCTCGAGTGCATGAACCAGGTGCTGTTCCACATCATCGGCGCCGACACCGCCGTCGCGTACGCATCGCAGGCGGGACAGCTCGAGCTCAACGTGATGATGCCGCTGATGGCGTTCGAGATCACGTTCTCGATCGAGATCCTGAAAAACTTCCTGCCGGTGCTCATCGACAAATGCATTCGCGGCATCGAAGCGGATCGCGAGCGCTGCGAGGCGTACTACATCAGCTCCCCGTCGCTCGCGACCGCGCTCAATCCGATCATCGGCTACGCGGCGGCGGCGGAGATCGCGAAGGAATCCGCGAAAACGGGCCGTCCGATTCCGGAGCTGATCCTCGAGCGCAAACTTCTGTCCGAGGAAAAAATTGCGGAGACCTTTACTCCCGAGTTCCTCGCGAATCAGGCCGATCGGAAGGCGTAGAATCGAATCGGTCCGAACCCGCTCATGCGCCTTTTCATCGCGTCGACGTTTCCCGACGGCATTCTCCGCGACCTCAACGATCGCCTTTCGCACGTCAGATCGAAGCTCCCTTCCGCATCGTGGGTGCGCCACGAGACACAACATTTGACGTACGCGTTCCTCGGCGAGCAACCGGATTCACTCGTCGAGACGATCGAGGCGCCGCTCATCGGCGCGCTCGGCAAAGCGCCGACGTTCAGCGCAGTGCTGCACGGCTGCGGATTCTTTCCCCACCCGCGACACGCGCGCGTCGGCTGGATCGGTCTCGAGCCGGAACAGAAATTCGCCGACGTCGCGCACGCCATTCGCGACGTCGTTCGCAAAGAGGGAGTCGAGCTCGATCGCGCCGATTTCAAAGCGCATCTCACGCTGCTGCGGATGCGCGATCGCTGGCCGCCCGCGTCGATCGATCTGTTTCAGAAAACGATGCGCGATTACAAATCGCCGCCATTCACGATCGATCGCGTGACGTTGTTCTCGAGCCAGCTGAATCCGAAGGGCGCGATCCACACGCCGCTGCGCGAGTTCGCGATGGCAACGTAGGACCGCCTCTCAGGCGGTCCGGGCCGGCTGAGAGCCTGCCCTACGTGCGTGCCAACGCTTTCCTCCTCGGCTCGGTCTTCCCTCGCAACTGTCCGCACGCGGCCGCGATGTCGCGTCCTTTCGAACGCCGCACCGTCACACGCACGTCGTGATTCACGAGCGCGTCGACGAAGCGATCGATTGCTTCATCGCTCGGACGCTTCATCCACGCGGGCAGATTCGGATCGGCGTTGAACGGAATGGCGTTCACTTTCGCGTGCACGCCACGAATGAGTTTCGCGAGCGCTACCGCATCGCGCGGCGAGTCGTTGTAGCCCGCGAGCAACACGTATTCGATCGTGATGTCGCGTCCCTTCTCGAGCGGGAAGCGGCGCAGTGATTCCATCAGCGACTCGAGCGGATATTTCTTCGTGATCGGCATGATCTCTTCGCGCCGCACGCGATCGGGCGCGTTGATCGAGATCGCGAGATTCGGCCGACGCGCGAGCTTCGCGAGATCGTCGATGCCGGGGATGATCCCCGAGGTCGACACCGTGATGCGCCGCGGCGACATCGTTCGATACATCACGTCGAGCGTCGTCACGAGATGCTCGAAATTCAGCAGCGGCTCGCCCATGCCCATGAACACGACGTTCATCTGCTCGAGCGGAATCTCTTTCTCACGCTGGATCAGAAAGAACTGTCCGAGCATTTCGGACGGCGTGAGATTGCGGCCTGCGCCGAAAAATCCGGTCACGCAAAAGGTGCAGCCGACGGCGCAGCCGGCTTGCGACGAAAGGCACACGCTCGTTCTTTCGCTCATCGGCATGTAGACCGACTCAATGCGATTGTCGTCGGCGAGGCGCAGCAGATATTTCTCGCTGCCGTCCGACGCAGGCTCGGTGCGCGTCAGCACTTCGGGAAACGCGAGCGTGAATCGCTCAGCGAGTGCGGTGCGCAGATCCTTCGAAAGGTTCGTCATCGCGCCGAACGAATCGGCGCCGCGGACGTGCATCCATTCTTCGATTTGCTTTACGCGAAATTGCGGCGAGACGACTTCGGAGAGTGTTTGTTCGAGCTCGCGCGGCCCGAGGTCGTAGAGATTGGTCATTCGGTTTGTGCGAGGGGCTCGACGCGG
>DATKFO010000270.1:0-3681 GCA_035544355.1 Thermoanaerobaculia bacterium | reverse complement strand
CACGTTCTACGCCGGCTCCGACACGGTCGATCACAAGACCCGCATGCTCGCCTACGAGAGCGCGATGGCTGCGGTCGAGCGCGATCATCCGAAGGATCGGGAGGCGGCGATTTTCCACGCTCTCTCACTCCTCGGCATCGCCCAGCCGAACGACAAGTCCTACACGCATCAGAAGCAGGCCGCGGAGATCCTGAATCGCGTGCTCCCGGAAGAGCCCGAGCATCCGGGCGTCGCCCACTATCTGATTCACAGCTTCGACTATCCCGAGCTCGCGCAACTGGCACTGCCGGCGGCGCGTGTGTACGCGAAGCTTGCTCCCGGATCGCCGCACGCACTGCACATGCCGTCGCACATCTTCACGCGCCTCGGCCTGTGGGACGAATCGATCGCCTCGAATCTCGCCTCGGCGAAGAAAGCGCACGACTACATCTCGAAGTTCATGCCGGGAGCAGCTGCGTTCGACGAGCTGCACGCGACCGACTACCTCGTGTACGCCTATCTGCAGCAGGGTAAGTTCGACGAGGCGCAGAAGCTCGTTGCGAAAACGGCCGCGATCACGAAGATCGACAATCCAGCACAGTTCGCGGCCGCCTACGCGATCGGCGCCGTGCCGGCGCGATACGCGCTCGAACGGCGGCAGTGGAAGGAAGCTGCCGCGCTCACGGTACCGACGAACGTCTCATGGGAGAAGGTCCCGTACGCCGAGGGGAACATTCACTTCGCGCGCGGCATCGGCGCGGCGCGATCGGGGCAGCCTGCAATCGCCCGCGATGCCGTGAGCCGGCTGGCCGCCATTCGCCAGGTCCTGCTCGATCAGAAAAACAACTACTGGGCCGATCAGATCGAGATCCAGCGACTCTCGGTTGCGGCCTGGCTTGCGCGCGCGGAAAAGAATGAGGACGAGGCCTTGAAGGACATGCGCGCCGCAGCCGATCTCGAGGCGTCGACGGACAAGCACCCGGTCACACCCGGCGCAGTCATTCCAGCCCGCGAGATGCTCGCGGAGATGCTCCTCGGAGAAGGGAAACGCGACGAAGCGTTCGCCGAGTTGCAGCGCGTGCTCCGCGATGCGCCCGGCCGCCGCAACGCGATGGAGCTTGCGA
Source organism: Thermoanaerobaculia bacterium (assembly GCA_035544355.1). GTDB lineage: Bacteria > Acidobacteriota > Thermoanaerobaculia > Gp7-AA8 > Gp7-AA8 > DATKFO01. The sequence goes on along the minus strand of DATKFO010000270.1, from coordinate 2,578 downwards.
AGCAGGCTCGGTCCAGGGAAGGGGAGAGGACCCGGTGATGCATTCGGCGGCGTCAGGGCGCTGGCCGGCTGAGAAGAACCTTCTCAAGACCCGCCAGCGCCCATGCCCGTTCACGCGAAGTGCGCGAAGAGATTGATTCCGCCTCGACCGTTCGTCTGGCTTGCATCGTCGTCGATCGGGCCGGCTTCTTCCCATTGGCCCTGCGCGACGGTGATCGCCTGAACCTTGTCGACGCCGCCTTCGTTGAAGTACCGAACGTACGCGTTGCCGGTGACTCCACCCGGAAGAGCGAGGTTGACGCAGTCGTACCAGTAGTCGGCATTCGGAGGAAGGGTGATGACTCCCTTCCGCACGTCATCGCCCGGGGTTCGAAATCCTGGATTGCCCGCACTGCCACTCTGCCACTGCCAATCCGCTCCGAGAGTGCACTTCCATTGGATCGTTCTCATGATTCCTCTCTCCTTTCGTCATTCGCGCGTTGCCGGCATCGCGATTCGAAGAAGGGGTGTGACGGGCTGGCTCGTTTTTCCGGATGACCGGGAGATTTTTTTTCTCGTATGCTGAACCGCCCGCGATCTGCCTATGCGTCCCGAGGAGATTTTCCACGCGAACCTTGCGCTCGTCGACCGTGTCATCGCGGCCGTCTGCCGCCGCGCGGGATTGCGCGACGCCGACGCGGAGGACTTCGCGTCGATCGCGAAGCTCGAGCTGATCGAGAACGATTACGCGATCCTGCGCGGGTTCGAAGGACGTGCGCCGCTCGGCGCGTTTTTGACCGTGGTGGTGCAGCGGATTCTCACGCGCGAGCGGCTGCGCATCTGGGGACGATGGCATCCGTCGGCGGAGGCGGAACGTCTCGGTGCAGCGGCGGTGCTGCTCGAGAAACTGATCGTGCACGAGAAACGGCCGCTCGGCGAAGCGATTCCGATCGTCTGCGCGAGCGATCCGTCGCTCGATCGCGCACGCGTGCGCGAGCTCGCCGATCGATTGCCGCTTCGAGCTGCCCGTCCGCGTCTCGTGCCGCTCGCCGAGGATGAACATCAATTTGCGGCATCCGATGCGGCGGACGCGCGCGCGCAGGAGGCGGAGACGCGCCGGATGTCGGAGCGCGCGGCGCAAGTCGTGCGCGAGACGATGGAGACGCTGTCGCTGCAGGATCGCATGCTGCTCAAGTTTCATTTCGGTGCAGAGCTGAGCATCGCCGAAACGTCGCGGCTCCTCGGCGTTCCCCAGCGGCCGCTCTACCGGCGCGTCGAAGCCTTGCTGCGACAGCTCCGTGGCGCGCTCGAGCGCGAAGGCGTCGGCGCCGCGGTCGTCGAGGATCTGATCAGTGCGGGAGTGTCGGAAGGCACCGACTTCGGGCTGCGCAATGGGAAAAACGGGATCGCCCGCCATACCCCTCTGATGGAGGAGCGCGGATGACGCATCCGACTTCCGAGACGCTCGCCGCATTTGCCGGTGGGAACGTCGATGTTCAAACGCGCGCGGACGTGCTTGCACATCTCGACCGCTGCAACGACTGCATGATCGCCGCACAGTCGGCGACCGCATTCCTGCGCGACGAAGCGATCGCAACGCGATCGCCGCGGCGGTGGTGGATCGCTGCGGCTGCGGCAATCGTCGCGATCGCGATCGCTGCCGTGCCGCTGATGCTGCGCAGCCGCGCCGATGGCGTGGCGCAACTCGTCGCGTTTGCGCCGCGGGATGAGCGCGTCGTCGAGCCGCGACTCACCGGCGGATTCGCGTACGCGCCGTATCGCGGACCGATGCGCGCGAACGAGACCGCGACGAACGAGGGGCGGCTGAGGCTCGGCGGCGCGGCAGGTGAGGCGATCGAGCGCGCGCAACGCGATTCGTCGAATGATGCCCAACGCGCAGCCGCGATCGCGCTCGTGTTGATCGATCGTCCGGCCGAGGCGATCGATCGGTTGCACGCGATCGCAACACGTTCGCCGAACGATGTGCGCGTTTGGAACGATCTCGCGGCGGCGCGTTATGTCGCAGCGGTTGATCTTCGCCGCCCGTCGCTGCTGCCGGAAGCGCTCGCCGCCGCCGATCGCGCGCTGCGCATCGATCCGCAGTCGCACGAAGCGCTCTTCAATCGTGCACTGATCCTCGATCGCCTCGGCCGCTGGCGCGCTGCGCGAGCCGCGTGGGAGCGATATGTCGCAGTCGATGCGTCGTCGCCGTGGGCGAATGAAGCGCGCCGGCGACTGTCGAGACTACCCGCCATCGCCGCGACAGCGCGGCCCGCGCGCGACGATCGTTGTTGATCGGACGGGCCGCCATGCTCGCGATCGCGCTCGCCGTCACATTCTTCGGTGACGAGTTCGTCTCCACCGCCCGCCACGCGGTTGGTACGCTCCGCATCAGCACGCCGGTGCTTGTTCACTCGCGACGTAGTTGCTGATCGTCCCGATTTGGTGGATGGGACTGCGCTCGACAGAAGTGAATCTGGTCACGCGGCGATTGCGTTCACTTCTAGTTTTCCGAGTGCCGACGGGGCTCGAAACCCGCGACTTCCAGGCGTGGCAGGCCGGGTTTACGACTGAGATGGAGATCAACTGCTGATACCACT
>DATKFO010000269.1:0-5292 GCA_035544355.1 Thermoanaerobaculia bacterium | reverse complement strand
CACCGGGGCTATGTTTAAATCACACCATGCGCCCCGCCAACAGCGTCGTCGCCGTCGTCGACGACGAAGAAAACATCCGCGAGACCGTCGGCTTCGCGCTGCGGCGCGAAGGGTATCCGGGCGAGGTGTATGCGACCGGCCTCGAAGCGTGGCGCACGTTTCAGCAGAAACTGCCCGGCCTCGTGATCCTCGACATCCTGATGCCGGAGATGGACGGCCTCGAGCTCTGCCGCAAGATTCGGGGCATCTCCGAAACGATCCCGATCATTTTTCTCACGTCGCGCGATGAAGAGCTCGACCGTGTGCTCGGACTCGAGATCGGCGCGGACGACTATCTCTGCAAGCCGTTCTCGATGCGCGAGTTGCTCGCGCGCGTGAAGGTGCTGTTCCGCCGCGCGGCACTCGATCAAACCGCGACGCCGTCGCGCGCCGATGCGCAAGCGCCGCTGCGCAGCGGCGATCTCGAGCTCGATCTGCAACGCTACACCGTCCGCTGGAAAACGCAGCCGGTGAGCCTCACCGTCACCGAGTTCATGATGCTGCATGCGCTCGTGCGCTATCCCGGCCATGTGAAAACGCGCAAGCAACTGCACCAGGACGGCTACCCGCACGACGCGTACGTGAGCGATCGCACGATCGACAGCCACATCAAACGCATCCGCCGCAAGTTCGAGGAAGTGGATACGACGTTCGATCGCGTCGAGACCGTGTACGGGTTGGGCTATCGCTGGAAAGAAGCGTGAAGCGCCCGGGCCGCTACATCTCGCGCATTTCGTTCCGCCTGCTGGCGTTCAATCTGCTCCTCGTCTTTCTCCCGATCGGCGGCGTGCTGCTCCTCGGCGAATACGAAGCGCGCCTCGAGACCGGCGAGACGCGCGCAATGACGGAGACCGCGAAGATCATCGCTGCCGCGATCGCGGAGCGGCGCGGCATCGACGCCGGCAAGTTCGCAGTCATCGTGCGCCGCGCCGGCATGGGCGATGTGCGCATGCGCGTCGTCGACACGAACGGCAACGTCATTGCCGATTCCGAACAGATCGTGCCGCCGCCACCGCCGCGCCGCCCGCGCACCGATCGCCACAATCTCCTCTATCGCGTCGGACGATTTCTTTTCCGTCCGATCTTGCGCTCCTTCCGTCCGCCGGAAGCGCCGCTCGAAGTCGATTTCTACGACAACGCGAAACGCCTCGGCGGCATCGAGATTGTCGCGGCATTGCACGGTCACGAAGGATTCGACAAGAAGATCACCGCGCGCGGACAACGCTCCGTCACGTTGTATCGTACCGTTCCGATCGTCGAGAACGGCCGCGTTCTCGGCGCAGTCGTCGCGTCGAAGAGCACGTTTACGATCCTGCAGGACCTCTACGCCGTGCGCTTGCGCGTGATGCGCATTTTTCTCGCGTCGCTCGGCGTCGCGATCCTCGTCAGCATCTTTTTCTCGACGACGATCATCAAGCCGCTGCGCCAGCTGCGCATCGACGCGCGCGAGATCCTCGATCGCCGCGGACACATTCGCGGGCACTTCAAAGGTTCGAAGCGCCTCGACGAAGTCGGCGAGCTGTCGCGCGCGCTCGAGCGCATCATGCGGCGCCTCGATGCCCACGTGAAATTCATCGAGACGTTCGCGTCCGACGTCTCGCACGAGTTGAAAAATCCGCTCACGTCGATTCGCAACGCGAACGAAATGTTGGCCGAGGTGAGTAGTCCGGTGGATCAGCGCCGGTTTGCCCGGATCATCGATCAGGAAGTGGCGCGGATGGAGCGATTGCTCTCCGGCGTGCGCGAGATCTCGACGATCGACGCGCAGCTCGTGCGCGAAGAGCCGGTGCCGGTGCAGCTCGGCGTACTGTTGCCGATGATCGTCGACGGATTTCGATTGCGCGAAGGCGATCGCGTGCGCTTCGAGCTCGTGCTTCCCGACGAGCCGCTCGTCGTCGAAGCATCGGAAGATCGTCTCATCCAGGTTTTCGAAAACCTGCTCGACAACGCCGCGAGCTTTTCGCCGGACGGCGGCACCGTCACGATTCACGTTTCGCGCGAAGACCGCGCAATCGTGACGAGCGTTTCGGATGAAGGGCCGGGCATTCCGGAAGCGAATCTCGCGCGCATCTTCGATCGCTTCTTCACCTATCGCCCCGAAGCGCCGCGCCATCACGGACGCCACACCGGACTCGGACTCGCGATCGTGAAATCGATCGTCGAAGGCTACGGCGGCGCGATCACCGCGTCGCCAGGCGAGCGCGGCGCGGTGTTCACGATACGACTGAGGAGCGCCTAGTCTGCCTTCAAGATTGATCGATGTGTCATCCCGTGTCGTCCTGAGCGGGCGGTGGGAGGGTGCGAAGGATCCCCTCCGATGACACGAGACGCGCTCTGTCGGCAGGGGATCCTTCGCGCCCACCCGCCACCCGCTCAGGATGACACCGGGGATGGAAGGGGTGGCAGCCGACAACCTTCGCGCTCTTGACAAATTAATTTGTCGGCTCTACATTTTCGACCATGGCTCTCGAGCTGGTCGACGAATCGGCGCGCGCATCGGCGATCCTCAATCCGATGCGCATGCGCATCCTCGATGCGCTGCGCGAGCCGGGCTCGGCGACGACGGTCGCGAAGGAGCTCGGGCTCGCGCGGCAGAAGGTCAACTACCACCTGCGCGAGCTCGAGAAGGCGGGTTTCCTCGAAGAGATCGAGCAGCGCCGCTCGGGCAACTGCATCGAGCGCATCGTCCGCGCGAAGGCGACGCACTACCTCATCCATCCCGAAGTCCTCGGACGCCTGGCCACTGATCCGAATGCGATCGCGGACCGCTTTTCGAGCACGTACCTGATCGCGCTCGCCGCGGAAGCGATTCGCGACGTCGCGGCCGCGCAGGAAAAAGCGACGAGGGCGAGGAAGAAGCTCGCGACGTTTTCGCTGCAGACGGATGTCCGCTTCGCGACGGCCGAGGATCGGCGCGCGTTTACGGAGGCGCTGGCGAATGCAGTGGCGAAACTCGTGGCGCGGTATCACGACGACGAAACGGAGGGCGGCCGCGCGTACCGGTTCCTGATCGGCGCGTATCCGGCGCGCCGCAAGGAGAAGTGAAACGATGTCTGACGAAAAGAAGATCGAAGTCGAAGTTGCGATCGATGCGGATGCGGAGACGGTCTGGCGCGCGCTCACCGACGGCGAAGAATTGAGCCGCTGGTTTCCGCTCGATGCACGCGTAAAGCCGGGCGTTGGCGGATCGCTGTGGCTTTCGTGGGGAGAGGGCGCGGACTGGGAGGCGCCGATCGAGGTGTGGGAGCCCAACAAGCATCTGCGCACCGTCGACACGTTCGAAGCGCAGCGCATCGCGGTCGACTATTACATCGAATCACGCGGCGGCGAGACCGTGCTGCGCCTCGTGCATTCAGGATTCGGCGACGATACGTGGCAAGGCGAGATCGACAGCCTCGACGCCGGCTGGACGACGTTCCTGCAGAATCTCAAGCACTATCTCGAACATCATCGCGGCGAGCCGCGCACGCTCGCGTACTTTCGGCATCCCAAGACTGCTTTGTCGCGCGATGAAGCATTCCGTCGCACGATGACTGCGCTCGGATTTCCCGCGGAGCTCGATCTGCGCGTCGACGATCGCTACGCGACGACGACGTCGTCAGGCGATCGATTCGAAGGCGTCGTGAAGGTATTTCGTCCGCCGATCAATTTCACGGCGACGGTGAAAAACTGGAGTGACGGGTTCGTGCTGGTGGAGATCGAAGGCGGTCGCGAGACGTGTCGTCCTGCCGTCTGGGTGTCGCTTTACGGCGATGCCGGCCGCGATGCCGAAGCTCTTGGCGTGCGCGTTCGCGCGTTGCTCGAGCGCGCGTTCGCGTGAAATGTGCGCCATCGGCTGTCCGCACAACCCGACACGTTAATCCAGTGCATTTACCGTTGTGATTATCCGGACAGCGGGTAATATGGTCGCGTCGATGGAACGTAAGGGAGGCGGTCCATCAGTTGCGGGGCCGGTCCAGCCCACCTGACAAAGTTACTCGAGTTCCCGGTGCGTTGGGTTAGCGCGAAGCACCGGCTTTAGGCAGGTACGGAAAGATAGACTTGCGCCGGAGAAGGAAGTAAACTGCATCCGGTCAAAATCCAAAACAAGACAGGAGAGCGTGTGAGTCCTGCAAAGAGCAATCGCGGTCGCCCCATTGTCCACACAGAGCCCTGGGCCAAAATTACCGTCGTCCTACTCGATCGTCACGTTGCCTACCTCGATCGACTTGCCATCGACATCCGTTTGAAGCATGGCAAAGCGATCAGCCGGGCGGAAATCATCCGTGGCTTGATCGAGGCGGCTTTCCAGAGCGGGATCGACCTCTCGCAGGCAGATTCGATTGATACGCTGGTCGAACTGCTCGTTGGGTCATCGTCGAAGCGGAAACCCGTTCGTTAGGTCGCGGCGTTCGTTCTCGGTTCGTTCGTTTCCGTAGCCGCCCCGCGGCAAGTCGGGCGATTTCTTCTTCACTGCTGGCATCGGTCAGGTCGATCCCGCTTTCCTCGAATCGGTCGAGGATCGTACGGATCAAATGGGACCAGCCGATTGCCGGTGGCATGTTCGGGTTCATCTCGCGACTCATTTGGCCGAGGTAGTCGAGATGTTTTCCGGACAGAGCGATCGTCTCCAACTCGTTCGTTGCGCGGCCTTCCATGGTTGGTGGCATGAGATGCATTCGGGACAGCTCCGACTATAGGTATGACTGAGACGAACATTTCCCTACCCTGAATTTTGTAAGTTTTTTCCCGCAACGGAGAGAGAGGGGGTCGCCGGAAACGGCGGCCCCTTATTTTTCTTAGACTTACGACCTCTGATACGCTTGACGGCATGACGGACGCTGTCGTCGTCGGAGCCGGCCCAAACGGCCTTTCCGCCGCAATCACGCTCGCCCGCAAGGGTTTTTCGGTCGTCGTCCTCGAGGCGAATGACACGATCGGCGGCGGCGCCCGCACCCGCGAGCTGACGCTTCCCGGCTTTCATCACGACATCTGCTCGGCGATTCATCCGATGAGCGTCGTCTCGCCGTTCATGATGTCGATCCCGCTCGCGGAGCACGGACTCGCGTGGAAGTATTCGCATGGAGCCGTCGCGCATCCGCTCGACGACGGCACCGCGGGTCTGCTCGAGCAGTCGCTCGACGAAACCGCCGAGGCGCTCGGTGAAGACGCAGCCGCGTATCGGAGTCTGATGGGCGCGCTCGCGAAACATCCCGCCGCGGTGTTCGACGAGATCCTTCGTCCGATTCGTCTCATCCCGCGGCATCCGTTGCT
>DATKFO010000268.1:0-2045 GCA_035544355.1 Thermoanaerobaculia bacterium | reverse complement strand
TTTTTGCGCGAGGCGGCGGACTATAAGTCCGCCGTCCAGGTTCACCGCGCAACTGCGCGACCCGAACACGCGACCCAAAGCGGCGGCCGCCGCACTCCACACAAGCCTGGGCCGCATCTCGAGCCCTTTATGGCACACTCGCTGCGCTTGCGTGTCGTCTTCTGCGTCTCCGGCAACGGTCTGCTGTTTCGCGCGGCGGTCGCGCGTCGCGCGGAGCTCGCGATCGAGCCGGCGCTGCTCGTGGCGCGGCCGAATGCTGCGGCGGATCTCGAGGATTTCTGTGCGGCGCATGGCGTGCCGATCCACCGGTTCGCGCGCATCCCGCGCGAAGCGTTCGATCGCACGATCTCGGAGGTTTGCATCGGCGCGAACGCGGATCTCGTTTCGCTCACGTTCGATCGCATCATTCCACCGGCGGTCGTCGCGCATTACGCGAGGCGGATCATCAATGTGCATCCGTCGCTCCTCCCCTCTTTCGCCGGGACGAACGGCGCGGCCGATACGCTGAAGAACGGCGCGCGATTCGGTGGCGCGACGATTCATGAAGTCGTCGACGAAGTCGATGCCGGTCCGATCATCGCGCAGTGTGCGGTCGCGACGATTCCAGGGGAATCCGCGGAAGCGTTCGGCAAGCGGATGTTTCGTCTGCTCGAGCCAATGTATCTGCAGGTGCTGAAGTGGTACGCGGAAGGTCGCGTCGGGCACGACGACGCGGGCCGCGTAGTCATTCGCGGCGCGCGCTACGGAGAACTGCCGATCGCGCCGTCGCTCGAAGCGTTCACGCCGCGCGAATCCGTTTGAGCGCTTCTTCGATTCGCGGCATCAAATCGCCGGCCGGCACCGGCCAGAATTCGGCACGCGACGGATCCTCGGTCAGCGATCGCGGAGCGCGCGATCGATCGAACGGCGGCGTCGATTCGAGATCGAGCGGCTCGCGCCACCACAGGTGACGATAGATGTGCGTCCACACGCCCGCGAGCACTTCGAACGATTGATAGCGGAAGACGCTCTCGCGCGATGCCACGCCGATGCGCGTGCGCAATTCAGGCACGGCGTGTAACACGGCGAGCACCTCGACGAGATTTTCGGGTGTCGCATTGACGAGCGGATGCGCGTACACCGGCCGCTGCAGATGTTCGTGATCGAGGTACGTCAGCACCGGCTTGCCGAGGGCCATCCCTTCGAGCGCGAAGATCCCGAAGGCGCCCATGATGAATTGGTCCGCGATGATGTCGGCATCGCGATACATCTGCAGCGCTTCGTGGCGCGGCACGCCTTCGATGAGCCGCAGCTCGAATGCGAATCCGCGATTGCGCAGCGTTTCGAGCGCGTCGATCAGGTACGACGTTCCCTTCACGTTGCGGTGATTCGGCGCATGGATGATCACCGGCACGTCGCGCAGAACCGGCTCGCTGGGAACGAGCAGTTTCGTATCGACCGGCACGGTATGAAACGAGATCGCCCGCGGCGGAAGGATCGGCTCGTACAGCGAGTCGCCCGCGAGCATGCAGTCCGCGAAGCGGCTGAACAGCGCGACGCGGATCTCGACGATGGCGCGATACGCGGTCATGTCCCATTGCGGATAGTCGAGCTGCGCACGCTCGGGCCAGCCGTAGCGGCTCGGGTAAACGCCGAGGCAGAGAAGATCGCTGCCGTGCGGCTGCACGAGGATGCGAATGCCGGCGGCACGAAGCAGGCGAAACGCGATGGCGTTCTTGCGCGGCTCGGATGCGTTGAAAAAAAGGCAGTCGAAGTACGCGTTCCAGATGTCGCCGTAGCGCAGCAGATCGATGAGCGCGAGCCAGTGCGCGTCATCCCAGCGATCCGTTTCGGATTCGAAGACGCGATCGAAGTCCTCGCGCCTGACGAGCGCGTAACGCGTTGCGCGCGTGTTCAACGTGGCGGAAACGGATGGGAATCCCGCTGCGCGCTCGGCCTCGACCATCCATCGCGTCGAGTGCAGCGGCGTGAACCCGTGCCAGATTCGCGGTGACCTGCGGGCGATGCGGCGCGCGTAACGAACGATCGCGCCGGTGATCGCAGCG
>DATKFO010000267.1:0-2045 GCA_035544355.1 Thermoanaerobaculia bacterium | reverse complement strand
TTCGCTCGCGATCAGCAGCTTGCCGAGCGTGTTCGCACTCGCATCGGATGGCCGCGACTTTCTCGTCGTCGCGCTGGCGAACGGCGGGCACGCGATCGTGGTGACGAACCAGGGAGGCGTGATTCCGCGTGCCGAGGCGATCGACGCCAACCAATCGCTCGCGAATCCGTGGCTTGCGTGGAACGGCTCGCGCTACGCGCTCGCGTACACGCGTGGTTTCTTTCTCTCGCACACACCACCGGAAAAACGAGTAACGCTCCTCGGCAGCAGCGGCGAAGTGCTCGTCGCGCCGTTCACGACGCCGTTCGCGAGTCCCGCGATCCTCGCGCCCGGCAACGGCGACGTGCTCGCGGTTTACAACGCGAACGGCATCGAAGCGCGGCACATCGACAACGCCGGCACGATCAGCGATGCGGTGCTGATTCGCGAGTGCTCGTTCGGAGTGACGGACGTCGCGTGGAACGGCACCGACTACTACGTCGTCAGCAATGTGGTCTTTCGCATCGGCGGTACGGGCTCGATCGCGCTTCCATCCGATGCGCAGGCGTTCGCGCTCGCCAGTGGCCGCGGCGCGATCGGCATCGCGTACGTTCGCCAGCAACCGCTCGTCGCGATCGGAAATCCGATCATCATCTTTCGCGCGAATTGGGAGCTGATTCCGCCGCGGCGCGCGCGGGCGGTGCGGCCGTGACGGCGCTTACAATACGCCGCCATGGCCGAATTCAGTGTTTACGAGCTGCTCAACCACAAGCGCCGCAATCAGTCGCTCTCGCCTGACGCGATCGAGTACTTCATCGATGGATATACGCGCGGGGCGATCCCCGACTATCAGATGTCCGCGCTGCTGATGGCGGTCGCGATCCACGGCATGTCCGATCTCGAGATGGCGACGCTGACGCAGGCGATGCTGCGCTCGGGCGAGCAGTGGAATCTGCGCGACTCGTACGATTTCTTCGGTGACAAGCATTCGACCGGCGGCGTCGGCGACAAGGTCTCGCTCGTGCTCTCGCCGTGGGTCGCAGCGTGCGGCGTGAAGGTCGGCATGCTGTCCGGCCGCGGACTCGGGCACACCGGCGGCACGCTCGACAAGCTCGAAGCGATTCCCGGATTCAACGCGCGGCTCTCGCGCGAGCAATTCGAGAAAAGCGTCGCCGATTCGGGCTGCGTGATCTCGACGTCGACGGAAGGCATCGCGCCCGCCGACAAGAAAATCTACGCGCTGCGCGACGTGACCGGCACGGTCGAATCGCTGCCGCTGATCACGGCATCGATCATGTCGAAGAATCTCGCGATGGGCGCGTCGGGCCTGATCCTCGACGTGAAAACCGGCAGCGGCGCGTTCATGCGCAAGTACGAAGACTCGAAGGCGCTCGCGAAATCGCTCGTCGCCGCCGCGGAAGGATCCGGCACGCGCGTCGAAGCGCTGATCACCGACATGGATCGCCCGCTCGGCATCGCCGCCGGCAACGCGAACGAGATCATCGAGACGATCGATTGTCTGAAAGGCCGCGGTCCCGCGGACGTCATGGAAGTCACGCGCGCGCAAGGTGTACGCCTGCTCGTGATGTCCGGCCGTTTCGACGAATCCTCCGCCGGCGTCGCGCTCGACGAGGCACTCGCATCCGGCCGCGCGCTCGAGCAGACGCGCAAATGGATCGCCGCGCAGAGCGGCAATCCCGCGATCGTCGACGACTACACGCTCCTGCCGCAGCCGCGCGAAACGATCGAAGTGAAAGCGCCGCGCAGCGGCTACATCACGCACATGGACACCTATCGCGCCGGCATGTTCTGCGTCGACCTCGGCGCCGGCCGCAAGAAAGCCGACGACGTGATCGACTACGCCGCGGGCGTAATGTTCGACCGCCGCACCGGCGACGAAGTGAAGGCCGGCGAGCCGATCGCCCGCATCCAGCTCGGCACCGGCCACCGCGACGCGAACGACCTCCGCACGCGCTACCTCGAATTCGTGACGATCGGAGAGGAGAAGCCGGAGGAGAGACCGCTCATTCATGAGCACCTTCGATGAGTCCGACATTTGAATGGGA
>DATKFO010000266.1:0-4106 GCA_035544355.1 Thermoanaerobaculia bacterium | reverse complement strand
GCGATCGCAGTGGCGTTCGTGATTTTCACGCGGCGCGATGTTTTCGGGTAGCTACTCGGAGGTTCCCGCGATCTGTTGCTCGAATTCTTCTTCGAACGAACGCAGCGCATTGTGAACGGCACTGATTCGCGACTTCATGGCCATCGAACGAGCAATTCCACGAAGTTTTGGGCTCGGCTTGTAGATTGCGGAGTGCTCGACATCCCAGAAGAGACCCGTGAGCAGTGACACGAACTGGATCTCGGAACGAACAAGATCGCTCGGACTCCACAAGCCGTGATACTTCAACGCGATCGCATCTTCACCGGACTCATCTCCCGGAACAGGATCGGCGACCCATCCGTCGATTCTCGACGCAATGATTCGCTGAACGTCCGCCAACCGGCGTTGCGGAAACGCGAGAATGCGAGCTCCGACGAGATCGGGCAACGCCGTCAGCGAATACGACGCAGGATGATTCGCATCGAATGACGCAAGTTTTTGCCGCCTGCGAAGCGAATCAACTGCGCTCTCGCAATCTTTCACGCGCGCACGCACGATGATCTGCTCGTGTCGCTGCAAGTCGAGCCTGACGGGAAGCAGGATGTAATTGATTTCCGTCTCGATCGCGATGAGCAGGCGTCTCAATGCGGGTGACAGATCGACATACTCCGCGCGGAGCCGATCCTCAACGAGCCGCAGGTCTTCCATCGATTTCGGCCAGGAATGCCGTTCTCACCGATTCCGATACGACTCCGCTCGAGTAGATCTGCCAATCGCCCGTGTCGTTCCGAGAATTCAACTCCGCAGCAAGTTCCTCTTCGGAGTGATCGTCGAGCCAATCGACGCTGAAGACCTTTCGATCGGCTCGATTGAGATAGACCAGCCGGATGTAGTTGTAGCGGTAACCGCCTTCGCGCAGCAGTTCTTCTTTCGTCTTCATTGCCATACGATTCTACGCCCGATGCGAACCACCACTGCCTTCCTCCTCCTCGCCGTCCTCGCGTGTGCGAAAAACGAAGTCGCGACGACGGAGACGGTCGACACGCGCGCGGCGATCGAGGTGCTGTACGTCGGCGCGCCGACGATCGACATCCATGCGAAGCCGGAGGATGCGGCGAAGAAAATCGGGATGTATCAGAACGGCGAGTCGGTCTCGGTGCTCGCGAAGCAGGGTGAATGGATCGAGATTCGGTTCGGCGATCACAGCGGATGGGTGCGCGCCGCGGATCTCGTCACGCCCGCGGAGCGCAAAGAGGCCGAGGAGAATCCACGGCCGAAATTTCGCGTGCCGCCGATGCCAATCAGCGCGCCGAGTGCGAAGGGCGAGATTTATCTCGAAGCGGACGTGAACACGGATGGCGACGTCGTCGCCGTGCGCATCCTGAGCAACACGACCGGCTCCGATGCACTCGCCGAGCGCAACGTCGTCGCGCTCGAGCAGGCGAAGTTTCATCCGATCGTGCAGAAGGGCACGCGGCAGGCGTTCAAGTACTACCACCGCATTTCGTACTGACGCTTTGGACTGCGGCGATCGCAATCGCCGCTTTCTCACACCTCTCGCGAGGGCTGTGCAAGAGCGGCGACTGCGGTCGCCGCACTCCAAATCACTCTTCGCCGCGGTGAATCCACTTCTCGACGTGCGGCGGTTCGTACTCCGCGAAGCGTCGTAGCAACGCCTCCGCGTCGCGGTCGAGAATGGCGAGCGCGCGATGCTGCGGGCGCAGAAATTTCGCGGTGACTGCGTCATCGAGAAACGCCATCAATCGCGCGTAGAACCCATTCACGTCGAGAAATCCGACCGGCTTCGCGTGCATGCCGAGCTGCGCCCACGTCCAGACTTCGAAGATTTCTTCGAACGTGCCGAGGCCTCCGGGAAGTGCCATGAAGGCATCGGAGAGCGCGGCCATCTTCGCCTTGCGCTCGTGCATGGTGTCGACGATGTGCAGCTCGCTGAGACCGCGATGCCCGATCTCGCGCGCCCAGAGCGCGTGCGGAATCACGCCGACGACTTCGCCGCCGTTCGCGAGCACCGAGTCCGCGAGCTCACCCATCAATCCAACGCTGCCGCCGCCGTACACGAGCGCGATGCGTTCGCGCGCGAGCAACGCACCGACGCTGCGCGCGGCATCCGCGTAAACCGGATCGCCGCCCGCATTCGAGCCACAGAAAACGCAAAGCCGTCGGATCGAGTTACAGAGTTGCATGGTTGCATAGTTGCACAGGGGCCACACCACGGGCTGCTCCCGTGCCGCTCCGCCACTCTGCCACTCGTCCGTGGAATGAAACTGCTGCATGCGCGTTAACGCCCGCGCATGCAGCAGTTTCGATATGACATCCGCAACGTCGCGATCATCGCGCACGTCGACCACGGCAAGACCACACTCGTCGACGCTCTTCTCCGCCAGTCCGGCGCCGTCCGCGCCAACCAGCAGATGGATGAGCGCGTCATGGACTCGAACGACCTCGAGCGCGAGCGCGGCATCACGATCCTCGCGAAGAACACGTCCGTCCGTTACGTAGTCGACGCCCCCGACGCCCTGGGCCACCCCGTGCACCACGAAGCAACGCACACCGCGAGCGGCCACGACCTTCCCGCCGAGTTCATCCATCCGTCCGAGGTGAAGATCAACATCGTCGACACGCCGGGCCACGCCGATTTCGGTGGCGAGGTCGAGCGCGTGCTGTCGATGGTCGACGGCGTGATCCTGCTCGTCGACGCCGCCGAAGGCCCGATGCCGCAAACGCGCTTCGTTCTGCGCAAAGCCCTCGGACTCGGATTGCTCCCGATCGTCGTCATCAACAAGATCGATCGCCCCGACGCGCGTCCGAACGAAGTCGTCAACGAAGTCTTCGATCTGATGATCGAGCTCGGCGCGTCCGATGAACAGCTCGACTTCCCGATTCTCTACGCGTCGGGACGCGCGGGATTCGTGCGCACCGAGCTCGCCGACACGAACGACGATTGCCGTCCGCTGTTCGACACGGTGCTCAAGCGCATTCCGCCACCGGTCGGCAATGCGGACGGTCACTTGCAGCTCCTCGTCAGCGCCATCGACTACAACGACTACGTCGGCCGCCTCGGCATCGGCCGCATCCAACGCGGCAAGATCCTCCAGGGCAGCGACGTCGTGCTCATCCTCCGCGACGGAACGCAGAAAAAGGGACGCGTCACGAAACTGACCGCGTTCGAAGGACTGAAGCGCGAAGAAGTCGCTGAAGCCTCCGCCGGCGAGATCGTCGCCGTCGCAGGATTCGCGGACGTCGAGATCGGCGAGACCTTCGCCGCTGCTGACGCGCCGGAGCGACTCGAGCCGATCGCGATCGACGAGCCGACCGTCTCGATGTTCTGGATGGTCAACGACTCGCCGTTTGCCGGCACCGAAGGCAAATACGTCACGTCGCGCAACATCAAAGACCGTCTCGATCGCGAGCTGCGCAAAGACGTCGCGTTGCGCGTGAAGGAAACCGGCCAGGCCGATCGCTTCGAAGTCGCGGGCCGCGGCGAGCTGCATCTCTCGATCCTCGCGGAGAACATGCGCCGCGAAGACTTCGAGTTCGCGCTCTCGCGTCCGCAGGTCATTCTCAAGGAAGTCGACGGCAAGACGCTGGAGCCGTACGAAGCGCTCGTCGTCGACATCGACGAGCAGCACGTCGGCGCGATCATGGAGAAACTGCAGCAGCGGCGCGCCGAGATGACCGATATGGTCAACCCCGGCACCGGCCGCGTGCGCATCGAGTTCAAGATTCCGACGCGCGGACTGTTCGGCATCCGCACCGAGTTCCTCACCGAAACGCGCGGCACCGGTTTGCTGTACCACACGTTCCTCGAATACGGCCCGTATCGCGGCGAGCTCGCGAGCCGCAATCGCGGCGCGCTCGTGACGAAGGAAGCGGGCGAAACGACCGCATACGCGATCGAGCCGCTGCAGGAGCGCTCCGTACTCTTCGTCGGACCGGGCGTGAAAGTCTACGGCGGCCAGATCGTCGGCGAGAACTCGCGCGACGTCGACATGGTCGTGCAGGTCTGCCGTCAAAAGCACCTCACGAACATGCGCGCGTCCGGCTCCGACATCGCCGTGAAGCTCACCCCGGCGCGCATCCTCACGCTCGAGCAGTGCCTCGAG
>DATKFO010000265.1:0-5085 GCA_035544355.1 Thermoanaerobaculia bacterium | reverse complement strand
TGCGGCGACCGCAGTCGCCGCTCTTGTACAGCCATCGCGAAAAGTGTGCGAAAGCGGCGATTGCGATCGCCGCACTCCAAATCCGTCACGCACCCAAAGCGGCGGCGCGGCTGCCGCACTCCATACGCACCCCAAACCGCGGCCGCAGCGTGATCAACGGATGCGGCTCGATGCGCGCGTCGTCCGCGAGCGTCAACGTGCAGCGCGTGAGCACGGTCTCGATGACGAGCGGCGCCTGGATCATCGCGAATGCGGCGCCGATGCAGCGATGCGGGCCGGCGCCGAATGGCAGGTAGGCGTCGTTGTGCTCCGCTTCGGGGAAGCGCGTTGGATCGAAGCGCTCAGCGTCGGTCCAGAAATCGCGATGGCGATGGAGCACGTACGGGCTCACGTACACGATCGAGTCCGCGGGGATCGTGTAGCCCGCGATCTCGTCGTCTTCGATCGCGCGGCGCTCGACGATCCAGACCGGCGGATAGAGGCGCATCGCTTCCTGCACCGATTCGCGCGGCGGATCGCCCGGCTTCATCAACGCGAACGTCCACGCGAGCACGTTCGCGGTCGTCTCGTGTCCCGAGAGCAGCAGCGCAATCACTTCACTGCGCATCTCTTCGGGATCGAGCTCGCGCAATTTCGTCAGCAGCGGCGAGTCGCCGAGCTCGATGATGCGATCGACGGTCGCGCGCACGTGATCGAGCGCGCGATGGAACTTTCTCGAGGCGATGCGGAACGGCAGCACCGCAGTCGCGCGCGCGTACGTTTCTTCGAACACGAGCGGCATGAGCTCGACGAGCTCGGAATCGACGTCCGCGCCGAACAACGCGCGCGCCGTGATCGTCGACGTGAGCCGCACCAGCTCCGGCACGATGTCGAGCGTGCCGCGCCATCGATCGACCATCGCGTTCGTCGCGTCGATCGTGATCGCGCGCAGATGATCGAGTGCGTCTTCGTTGAACAGCGGCTGCATCAGCAGGCGATGGTGCTTCCACGCATCGCCGTCATTCGTCATGAGGCTCTCACCGGTAACGACGCGAACCGCATCGGCGCTGCGCGTCTGGCGGTCGTAGTTGCGGTGATTGCGGCGCAGCACATGCTCGGCGAGCTCGGGGTGGCCGAGGAGGTGGACGGAGAAGGAGCCGTCGCCGAGGCGGACGATGTCACCGTATTCGCGGTGATAGTCGAGCATCGCGCCGAGTGGATCGCGGCGCAGTCGCGGAAGCTGCGGAATCACGAGCAGGCCGGGGCCGGGCGCGGTGGACGACACGTTGGTGCATTATGGGATCGAGTTACAGAGTTGCAGAGTGACAGAGTTGCAGAGGAGATCGAGCCGTCTGCCCTCTGGAACTCTGCAACCCTGCAACTCTGCAACTCGATCGGCAACTCTGTAACTCGAAAATGACTCGTCGATTCTGTTGGCTTCTCGCCGCGGTCACCGCCGTCTTCGCGATCACGCTCGTCTTCAAACCGCTCGCGCCGTCCGCGCTGCTTACGAATCCGCTGTTCGCGATCGGCTTCGGCGCGCCGCTGGTGTTGCATCTCAGCTCGCTGCCGAATTGGAAAGACGTTGTCGCAACCGCGGCGATCGGAGTCGCGCTCTCGCTGCTGATCGGTAACTGGATCATCGGACTCGGACTCGCCTCTACGATCGTCCTCGGAATCCGCCGCGACTGGCTGTTTCTGCTGCCGTCGCTGATCACGCTCGTGTTCACGCTCGAGGTCTCGTTGTTCCTCGACATCATCTCGACGTATCCGCGCATCACGTTCGATCACAACGCGTACGCTGCGGATCTTGCGTTCGGTGCGCCGGTCAGCTTCCGCGTCGGCGAGTGGTTCGTTGCGTGGCCGATCTTTGGTGCGATCTGCACGTTCATCTACTTGGCGCCGCCGCCCGGCTTGATCTTTGTTTACGCGCTGCAAGCCAAGGCGAAAGAACAGCCGCGCATCGACATCGTCACGACGCTGCTCGCGATGGGTGCCGCCGGCTACTCGCTCTACTTTCTCGTTCCCGCGTGCGGACCAAAGTACGCGTTTCCGAATTTTCCGAACGGTGGATTTGTGCTGCTCCCGAAGCTCGCACCTCGCAACGCGATCCCGTCGCTGCATCTCGCGTCTGCGCTCATCGCGTTCATCCACGCGCGCCGCTTCGGCCGCATCGCGTCCGCAGTCGCGATGATCTTCCTCATCGGCACAATCTTCGGCACGCTCGGCACCGGCGAGCACTACCTCGTCGATCTCATCGTCGCCGTGCCGTTCACGATCGCGATGCATGCGATTCTCGAGCGTCGCTTCACGCACGCGATCGCTCCGGCGCTGATTTTCTTCGCGTGGCTGTGGCTGCTCCGCTTCCACGCGTTCGCGCCGTGGCTCGCCTGGACGATGACTGGTCTGGCACTTGCGTCGGCGCTGCCCGTGAACACATTAAGATTCGCGCGCATGAAAAAACCGCTGATTGCCCTTCTGCTCTTCGCGATCGCGTGCTCGACCAATCCGACTCCGAAAACCACACCACCACCGAAGCCGCTCTTCGGCGAGCACGGCTTCGACGTCACGCAGATCGACACGAGCGTCACCGCGTGCGACGACTTCTACAACTACGCCGTCGGCAACTGGCGCAAGCGAACGCCGCTGCCGGCGAAGTACTCGCGCTACGGCCGCTTCGAAGAGCTCGCCGATCGGAATCGCCTCACGCTGCGAGCCATTCTTGAAGAATCGTCGCGCGCCAACGCGGAGAAGGGGAGCGCGACGCAGAAGATCGGCGACTACTGGTCGTCGTGCACGAACGAAGCGCAGATCGAGCAGCAGGGCATCACGCCGATCGCCGGCGATCTCGCGCGCATCGACGCGATCAATGATCGCAAGGCGGTCGTCGACGAGATCGATCGCCTGCATCAGAAAGGCATCCCGACGCTGTTCCGGCTGGGCGCGCAGAACGATTTCAAGAACAGCAAAGAGATCATCGCCGCCATCACGCAAGGCGGCCTCGGGCTCCCCGATCGTGATTACTACCTCACCGATCGCTTCGCCGACACGCGCAAGAAATACGTCGATCACATCGCAAAGATGTTCGAGCTCGCAGGCATCGACTCGGGCAGGGCGGGCGCCGATGCGGAGCGCGTGATGGCGCTCGAAACGCGCATCGCGAAGGTGTCGATGGCGCGCATCGAGCAGCGCAATCCCGAGAACATCTACCACATCACCACGATCGCGCAGCTCGACGAGATGGCGCCGCTGTTCGCGTTCCCGCAGTTCATCCAGAGCGCCGGCCTCAGCGATCTCAAAACGCTGAACGTCGCGCAGCCGGAGTTCTTCAAGGAAACGAACCGGCTGCTCGATGAAGTTGCGCTCGAGTCGTGGAAGTCGTATCTGCGCTGGAAGGTGCTCGACGCCGCGGCGCCGTATCTCTCCTCGAAGTTCGTGATGGAGGATTTCGAGTTCTCCGGCCGCGCGCTCTCCGGTCAGAAGGAAATCAAGGAACGCTGGGAGCGCTGCGTTGCGAGCGCGGAGCAGAACATCGGCCAGCTCACCGGCCAGGAGTACGTGAAGCGCGCGTTCTCGCCCGAAGCGAAGCGGAAGATGAATGACCTGATCGGGAATCTGATCGCGGCGCTGCGCGAAGACATTCCGCAGTTGTCGTGGATGGGGCCCGAGACGAAAGCGGAAGCGCTGAAGAAGCTCGACGCATTCACGCGCCGGATCGGCTATCCCGACAAGTGGATCGACTATGCATCACTCGACCTCACGCGCGATTCGTACGCGGGCAACGTCCTCGCCGCGCGCGCATTTCAATTCCGCCGCAGCGTTTCGCGCATCGGCAAGCCCGACGATCCGAACGAGTGGGGCTTCTTTACGCCGGCCACGGTGAACGCGGGCTACAACCCGCCGCGCAACGACATCACGTTTCCGGCGGGCATCCTGCAGCCGCCGTTCTACGATCCGAACGCGGACGATGCGTACAACTACGGCGGCATCGGCATGGTGATCGGCCACGAGATGTCGCACGGCTTCGACGATCAGGGCGCGAAGTTCGACGGCGAAGGAAATCTGCGCAACTGGTGGACGGACGAGGATCTGAAGAATTTCCAATCGCGCGCGGAGTGCATCGCGAATCAGTATTCGGAATTCGTCGTCGAGCCGGGCCTGAACATCCAGGGCAAGCTCGTCACCGGCGAAGCCATCGGCGACCTCGGCGGCGTCACACTGGCCTTGCGCGCGTACGAAAAATCGCTCGAAGGCAAAGAGCGCAAAGTGATCGACGGCTTCACGCCCGAGCAACGCTTCTTCCTCGCGTTCGCGCAGGTGTGGGGCGAGAACATGGCGCCCGAGGAGGCGAAGCGGCGCGCGATCACGGATCCGCACGCGCAGGGACCGTTCCGCGTGAACGCAACGGTTGCGAACATGCCGGAGTTTGCGACGGCGTTCGGGTGCGCTGCTTCCGCGCGGATGGTTCGTGAGGCGGGGAAGAAGTGTTCGATTTGGTGATGATTCAAAATAGCCCCGCGGCGTGAGCCCGGGGCAACCGCGCTGCCGTTGCCAAGATTGCAAAGCCCGCCGGGTTCATCGGCGGGCGACACCGTTCGAAGCGCAAAGCGTGTCGCCCGCCGATAAAGCCGGCGGGCTTGTTAACCTTGGCGGCCGTCGCGTCGCATTCCCCGGGCTCACGCACCGGGGCTACGGTATCTCCAATCCATCCGCAATCATCAACCCCGACGCCTCATCGAGCACGGAGACAATCGCGTGCGTGCCGTCAGGCGAAATCGCATACGTCTCCGGCGTGACGTCGAGCGAAACAAGCATGCGTCGCGTGGAAGAACCAACATTCTGCGCGAACAACGCGATCTGCCCACGTTCGTCCAACGCGCGAAACGCGACCGTGTGCGTCGCGCCGATCCAACGCACGCGCAGCGCAAAGAGCCCGCGGACCTGCGCGAGCGGGATCACCGTGCCGTCGCTCACGCGCACGACGACGATCGTCTGCGTCCCGTCCGCCTCCGGCCGGTGATAGGCAACATATTGACCATCGGCCGAGACTTCGGGATGGATCGTTTCCGCCGCGACGACCAGCTTCGCCTCGCCGCCGCCGCGCGG
>DATKFO010000264.1:0-2265 GCA_035544355.1 Thermoanaerobaculia bacterium | reverse complement strand
CGGACCGCGCCGGCGACATGGACAAGATCCTGGAGCGCTTCGGCGAGGTGCAGGAAGAGTACGAGCATCTCGGTGGCTATGGGCTCGAAGCGCGCGCACGCGAAGTGCTGCACGGACTCGGATTCGAAGACGACCGTATCGACGGTGACGTCGGCGCGCTCTCCGGCGGCTGGAAGATGCGCGTCGCGATGGCGAAGGTCCTTCTCGGCCGCCCCGACGTCCTGCTGATGGACGAGCCGACCAACCACCTCGACATCGAATCGATCCTCTGGCTCGAAGACTTCCTCAAGGGCTACCCCGGCGCGCTGCTCATGACGTCGCACGATCGCGATTTCATGAATCGCGTCGTGTCGAAGATCGTCGAGATCGACGAGGGCGATCTCGTCACCTGGTCGGGCAACTACGATTTCTACGAGCGCGAGCGCGCGATCCGCGAAGTGAATCGCGAAGCCGCATACGCGCGGCAGCAGGCAAAGCTCGCGAAGGAGCAGCGCTTCATCGAGCGCTTCGCGGCACACGCCGCGAAAGCGGCGCAGGTGCAGAGCCGCGTCAAAGCGCTCGACAAGATCGAGAAGCTCGAACCGCCGAAGCAGCGCAAAACGGTTCGCTTCGAGTTCCGCAAACCGTCGCGCTCCGGCGACGACGTGGCGATGCTCCAGGGCGTGTCGAAAGCATTCGGCTCGCGCCGCATCTACGACGACTTCAGCTTCATGGTGCGCCGCGGGGAACGCTGGTGCGTGATGGGGAAAAACGGTGCAGGCAAGTCGACGCTGCTGAAGATGATCGCCGGCGCGCTCCCACCCGATCGCGGCGACGTCCGCCTCGGCGCCAGTCTCAAAATGGGCTACTTCGCACAGCAATCATTCGATCTGCTCGATCCGAATCTCACGGTGTGGGAGCAGATCCAAAAAGACTTTCCGCTCGAGAGCATCGGCGTCCTGCGCGGCCTGCTCGGCGCGTTTCAATTCTCCGGCGACGACGTCGACAAGAAGATCCGATCGCTATCCGGCGGCGAGCGCTCGCGCCTCATCCTCGCGCGCATGCTGCTCGACCCGCCGAACTTCCTCGTCCTCGACGAGCCGACGAATCACCTCGACCTCGGCACGAAGGAAATGCTCGTCGACGCGCTGAAAGACTTCGAAGGAACGATGCTCTTCGTCTCGCACGACCGCACCTTCCTGCGCGGACTCTCGAGCCGCGTGCTCGAGCTCGACGGCCAGCCGCGTCTGTACGGAGGCTCGTACATCGAATACGTCGAGAGCACCGGACGCGAGGCGCCGGGAGTGCACAC
The DNA here is from genome assembly GCA_035544355.1 of Thermoanaerobaculia bacterium. Taxonomy (GTDB): domain Bacteria; phylum Acidobacteriota; class Thermoanaerobaculia; order Gp7-AA8; family Gp7-AA8; genus DATKFO01. The sequence continues at coordinate 974 of DATKFO010000264.1, read as the reverse complement.
GTAGTGGGCAGTGGGCAGTGGGCAGTGGGCAGAAGAGGCAAGCGAAAAGGTTCTTCCTCTTCCTCTGCCCACTGCCAACTGCCAACTGCCAACTGCCCACTGCCTACTTGGTCCGAATCTCGATCGACCCGTTCGTCGTGCGCAGCCGCACCGGCGTTCCGCCGCCGTTGATCTTGCCGCGGAGCGAGTTGCGCTCGACGTTCCGCGTTTCGATCGGCAGGTCGGTGCTGATGCGGCCGTTCGTCGTGCCCGCGTCGACGTCCGCCGAGATGCTCGTCGGCACCGTCAGCGAAATGCGGCCGTTCGTCGTCTCCATCTTCAGCGACTTGCCCTTGGTGACGCTCGTGAGCTGCGCGGTGATGATGCCGTTCGTCGTCGACGCGTCGATCGAGCCGGCGCAGCGCGTGATCTCGATTTGGCCGTTCGTCGTCTCGACGTTGAAATCGCCGCTCACGTCGGTGACGTCGATGCCGCCGTTCGTGTTGTCGATCGTCACGTTCATCGTGCGCGGCACCGTCACGTCGTACGTGACCTTCGTATTCACGCTCTTGCCGAACAGCATGTCGAGGAAATCGAAATTGTTGCGCGGCTGATGCGTCACGATGTCCAGCCCGCCCGCTTTCGGCGTCAGCTCGACGCGCAGAGCCTTGAACGCCTTCTGCGCTTCCTCTTGATACAAGCTGCTCGCCTCTCGCTCCGCAACGACGTGCACGCGCGGCTGGTCCCACGCGCGAATCGTGATGTGCCCGTTCACATTCGAGAGCGACAACTGCGCGCCCGGACGGACGTCGAACGTCTTGTCGATCTTGTCGGTGAGCGTCGCCGCGCCGGCGGCACTGGCGAGCGCGAAGGAAAGGAGCGTGCAGAAAATCAGCTTGCGCATGAAACCCACTACGGAGAAGTGAGGCGAGGGTTGCAGACGTAGGGCCGCCTCTCCAGGCGGCCCGCCCTCGCGCAAATCGTGCGTTCGTCGC
>DATKFO010000263.1:0-5935 GCA_035544355.1 Thermoanaerobaculia bacterium | reverse complement strand
CCGCTTTGTGATCCGGATCAGAAAGCGGTGGCTCCGCCGCCACCGCACTCCTAGACAATCGAGCCTCCGCCATCCACCACGATTGTTTGGCCCGTGATGTAGCTCGACGCGTCGGACGCGAGAAATACCGCCACGCCTTTCAACTCGCCTGCGGCGCCGACGCGCGGGATGGGATTGCGTCGCTGGATGTCGGGCTCGACGAGGGTGATCACGGGATCGGCGAGTCGCGAGTGGAAGAAGCCGGGCGCGATGGCGTTGACGCGGATGCCGGATGAGCCCCACGTCGCGGCGAGCTCGCGCGTCAATCCCATCAGCGCGGCTTTGCTCGCGACGTAGCCGGCGTAGTGCGGACCGTGAGTCGACGAGCGCAGTCCCGCGACGGAGGCGATGTTGACGATCGCGCCGGAGCGCGCGCTGAGCATCACGCGTCCCGCGGCTTGCGCGAAGAGAAATGCGCCGGTGAGGTTCGTGTCGAGCACGCGCTTCCATTGCTCGAGCGCCATCGTCTCCGGACGCTCGCCCCACGAAATGCCGGCGTTGTTGATGAGGATGTCGAGTCGTCCGTACGTCTCGACCGTTGCGTCGATGACGCTCGCGACTTGCGTGGGATCGGTGACGTCGCAGATGCGGCCTTCGACGCGGAATCCGCGCGCGTGCATTGCGTCGAGCGTGGGCGCGAGCCACTGCTCGCGCCGCGCACAAATCATCAACGACGCGCCGGCTTCGGCAAGTCCGGTCGCGATCTCCTCGCCGAGTCCGCGTGAGCCGCCGGTGACGACGGCCACGCGTCCGGTGAGGTCGAAGAGTTGTTGGACAGATGTCGTCACGCTAGAACACGATCTTCGCACCGAGTTGGAACTGCCTTCCGGGCAGCGCCTGCTCGTACACGCCGTAGGTCACGCGGCCCGCCGCATCTTTCTGCGGATCGCCGGGGAACGCGCCGCGGCCGAAGATGTTGTTGATCTCCGTGTAGTTCGTGCGGTCGAGCAGGTTGAACACGTCGATGATCGCTTCGACGCCGAAGCGGCGCGTGCTGAAGAAGCGCTTGCTCAAACGCGCGTCGACGATCACCTGGTTCTTCATCGTTTCGCTGTTGCGCTTCACCGACGTCGTCGGATCCGTGGGATTCGTGCGCGCGCGATCGGAGGGGAATGCGCCGCCGTCGCCGTCACCGTTCAAGTCCGCGCCGGCGAGCGGCGTGTACGGACGTCCCGATGCCGCGGTGATGATCGTCGAGAAGTTGAGGTCCCACGGCAGCTGATACAGACCGCTGATGACGAGGCGATGCCGCTGATCGTGCGTCGCCGGTCCCTTCTCCGCATCAGGATTGAATCCGATCGGCAGTCCCTTCGGATTGTTCGGATCGCGGCCGCGGCCGTTGTCCTGCGGAATGAACGCGCTCTGAAAATCCGTCGACGTGTCTTCGGCCTTCGAGTACGTGTACGAAACGAGGAACTGGTACTTGTTCGCGAGGCGGCGATTCAGCGCGAGCGTGAGTCCGTGGTACCAGGTCTCGCCGTACGACGTGTACTGCAGCACCGACGCCGATGTTCCTGCGACGCCGCCGATGTCGTTCGGGCGACGGCCTGCGCCGAGGGACGGAACGACCGGGTTGTAGTCGATCGTGCCGAGCTGATTGAGACCGTGCACGTAGAGCGCATCGATCGAGAGGCCCATGTTCGCGCCGATTGCTTTGTCGAAGCCGAGTGATGCCTGATGCGAGTACGGCGTCTCGAGCGCCGGATCGGGCGAGATCTCGAGGCTCGGATACGCCGTCGCCGGCTCGGGCAGCTTGTGTCCCGGCGCGCGCCACGCGGGCAGCGAGTTCGGGAAGCGCAGCACGAGCGTGCGAAGGTCGGTGCCGTTCACGCCGTTCGCGATCTGCGCATTCGCGATGATGTGGTTGTCGAAGAACAATCCGTACGACGCGTGAATCGATGAGCGTCCGTCCGCTTTCGGATCGAGCACGACCGCGATGCGCGGCGCGATGTTGTTCGTGTCGTCCGGAATGTTGTACGTGAAGGTGCCGCCCGGCACCGACACGCTGTAGTCGAAGTCGTAGTAGAACTGGCGCTGATAGCGCAGTCCGGCCTTCACGGTGAGGTGACTGTTCACGGTCCAGTCGTCCTGCAAGAAGAGAGAGAAGTCGCTGTCGTTGTACGAGTCGCCGCTGGTGCCGTAGCCCTGCACGTACGCCGCGGGCAATCCGGCCGCGAATGCCTGTAGTGCGCTGATCGGCGCGTTGATGCCGAGGGCCGGCACCGCGGGGAGCGCGGAAAAGATGAAGCGTCCGCCGAAATGCAGCGGGAGCGCGGTGCGCTCGGTGCGGATGTAGTTGTAGTCGAAGCCCGCCTTGGCGAAATGGCTCGTGCCCGCGAAGTTCAGCGTGTCCTTGATCTGATAGCGCGCGTTCTCGCGCGGCTGCGGCGTGAAGCGCTGGCGCCCCACGCTGGCGACGCCGGTGATCTCGAGCGTCGGCCCGCCTTGGGAGAATGTCTCGCATTTGCCGCCGCAATTCGGATCGAGGGAGCTGATGAGCTGTTTCTCGTGCGCGTACTGTCCGCGCAGCTCGTTGATCCATCGCGCGGAGACGACGTCCGTCTCTGAAAGTGCGAGCGCCCAGTCTTTGCGATCCTGCAACGCGCCGCGGCTGCGCGCGACGATGCCGCCGAACGGCTCGATGTTTTCGTTGAGCAGTTTCGCGTAGTTCAGGCGCGCGACGAAGCTGTTCGCGTTCGTCCACTGATGATCGATCTTGCCGAGGTACTCCTCGGCTTCGACCGTGTACGGCTGGTTGCCGTTCGCGACCGGGAAGCCGTTGGCATTCAGCAGCGTGACCGCGGTCGGATCGATGTTCACGAAGTTGTTCGTGTCGATCGAAAGGTCTTCGAGCGAGAGGAAGTAGAACGTGCGATCGCGCTTGAGCGGCCCGCCGAACGTCGCACCCCACTGCCCCTGTTTGAACGGCGCCTTCTCACGACTGATCGAGTTGCCGAAGATGTCTTCGCGCTCGAAGATGGACTTCGAGTTCAGCGAGTCGTTGCGATAGAAGTAGAAGAGATTGCCGCCCGGCTCATTCGTGCCGGAGCGCGTGATGATGTTGACGACGCCGCCCGACGCTTTGCCGAACTCCGCAGAGTACGAGTTCGTCAGGACCTGGAACTCCTGAATCGCTTCCTGACTGAACGTCGCACGCACGGCGCCGACGATCGGATCGTTGTTGTCGACGCCGTCGACCATGATGTTGTTCGAGCGCGCACGCTGTCCGCCGAACGAGAGTCCCGACGTCGCGGACGCGCCCTGCTGCGGCGTGCGATCGGTCGTGACGCCCGGTGTGAGCACGCTGAACGCGAGGAAGTTGCGGCCGTTCGTCGGGAGGCTGTCGATCTGCTCCTGACTGACGACCGTCGCGACCGCGGGCTCAGTGGTGTCGACGAGAATGGAGCTCGCAGTAACGGTGATCGCTTCCTGCGCGCCGACGGCCAGGTTGAAATCGACACTGAGCCGCTGGCCGAGGAGGAGACGAACTTCCGTCTTCGTCTGCGGCGCGAATCCGCTCAACTCCGCGTGGACGGAGTAGACGCCCGCCTGAAGCGCGGCGATGTAGTAGTTGCCCGCGCTGTCCGAGACCGCGGTGCGCGCCTGATTCGTGGCGGCGTGCGTCGCGGTCACCGTGACCCCGGGCAAAACAGCCCCCGTGTTGTCGCGAACCGTTCCTTCGAGGTCGCCTCCCGTGAGGCGCGCCTGCGCGAACGCGAGCGCGGGCGTGATGAGGATGATGAGAATCCATAGGGTCGAGCGTTTCATGGCAGCCTCCTAAGTCACCGACAAACCGTGATCCACAACCTCGGCGGACGTCTCCGCCACACTGTCCTTCCGATCGACGACGAGCGCCGCGATGCGCTCGCGATGGAACGTCGCGTCGCCGAACAACGTCTCCGACGCTTTCGCGCGTTTGAAATAGAGCTGGAGGTCGTGCTCCCACGTGAAGCCGATCCCGCCGTGCACCTGAATGCCGCGATTGCACACTTCGCGATAGGCGTCGGAGCAATAGGCCTTCGCGATCGAGACATCGAGCGGCTTCAGTGACCACGCCGCGTTGTACGTCGCGCTGCGCGCGCTTTCCGTGAGCAGCAGCATGTCGGCGCACATGTGCTGGACGGCCTGGAAGGAGCCGATCACGCGGCCGAATTGCTGGCGGGTTTTCGCGTACTCGACGGTGGTGTCGAGCACCCACTGCATGCCGCCGACCATTTCCGCGCAGAGGGCGACGATGGCGATGTCTTTGGAGTGCGGCGGCCATGCCGCCGCTTTGGGTCTTTGCCGCGTTACGGAAAGCGGCGGCATGGCCGACACACTCCATGAATACAATTTGCGCGTTTCATCCATCGACGGCGTGCGCTGCGGATTCGCGTTCTCGATTTCTTCGATGCCGTCGCTCGTGAAACGCAAAATCAAATCGGCGACGCCGGCGTCGAGGACGAATTCGTTTCCGAGTGCGACGGTCGCGCGCATCTCGCCTGCGGCGATTGGTTCGAGCCAGCGGCGTTTTTGTTCTTCGGTTCCTGCGCTCATGATGGCTGCCGAAGCGAAGATCGTCGCGAAGAGCGGGCCCGGCATGCATGCGCGTCCCATTTCTTCGGCGACGACGGCGAGATCGACGCTGCCGAGTCCGAGGCCGCCGTAGGTTTCGGGGATGATCAGCGCGGTCCATCCCTGCTCGGCTGCTGCCGCGAAGAGCTCGCGATCGTCGGCGGTGTCCGTCGCTATCGCGGCGCGCACGCGCTCGGGCTTGCACTCGCGCGCAAGAAATTCGCGCGCCGATTGCTTGAGCATCTTCTGCGGCTTGCTGAGATCGAAGTCCATCGCGTCCTCAGTAACTCTTCGGCAAGCCGAGCACGCGCTCGGCGATGATGTTTCGCTGGATCTCGCTCGTTCCGGCTTCGATGGTGTTGCCGCGCGCGCGCAGGTACGAGAACTGCCAAAGGCCGTTGTCGAAATCGGAGAGCTGGCCGTACGGGCCGAGCACTTCCTGCGCGGTTTGCTGGGTGCGCTGATTCATCTCGCTCCAGTAGAGTTTCAGCGTCGACCCCTCGGCGCCAGGGACGCCGCTCTTGCTGAGCGTCGTGAGCGCGCGATTCGTGTTGAGGCGCAGGATCTCGAGCTCGAGATAGGCCTGCGCGAGTTTCTGCCGCACGATCGGGTCTTCGCTCGCGGGCTTGCCGTTGCGATCGATCGTGTGCGAGCGCGCGATGAGCGCATTGAGGTTGCGGCGGAAGATCACCTGCACGCCGGTGCCGAGGTTTGCGCGCTCGTTCATCAGCGCGGTGATCGCGGTCGTCCAGCCTTCGTTGATCCTGCCGAGGACTTGCGTAGCAGGCACGCGCACATTCGTGAAGAAGACTTCGTTGAACGCGGCGTCGCCCGACATCATCCGCAGCGGGCGCACCGACACGCCTTCGCTGCGCATGTCGACGAGCAGGCACGTGATGCCTTTGTGTTTCGGCGCTTCGAAATCGGTGCGCACGAGGAGTAGGCACCAGTCGCCGATGTGCGCGAAGCTCGTCCAGATTTTTTGTCCGTTGATGATGAAGTCGTCGCCGTCTCTGAGTGCGCGCGTTCCGAGCGATGCGAGATCGCTCCCCGCGTTCGGCTCGGAAAATCCCTGACACCAGATCTCTTCACCGGAGAGAATCTTTGACAGGTAGCGCGATTTCTGTTCGTCGCTGCCCATCGCGATGATCGTCGGACCGACGAGCGAGAGCCCGATCGTGCCGATGAGATGGGGCGCGTCGGCGAGCGCGAGCTCTTCCTGCAAAATCGCCTGCTGCATCAGCGTCGCGCCGCGTCCGCCGAATTGTTTCGGCCAGGAGATCCCCACCCATCCCCCCTCGAAGAGCGTGCGCTGCCAGCGCTTCAGCTCATCGACCGTCTT
>DATKFO010000262.1:0-3440 GCA_035544355.1 Thermoanaerobaculia bacterium | reverse complement strand
CGGACCGGCGCCCACCGAAACCCACCCGTCAGCCGTCCTGCGGTCGGACGCCAACCCGTTGGCGACGCCGCAATGAGAGTTTGCATGGGCGTGATCCGCCGGGCAGGAACCGACCTTCGGATGATCGGAATGATCGACAGGGCGATGACGATTGCCGCCGCAAGCGGGAGCCACCACCTGAACGCTTTGCGATCCTGCGTCTCCTTCCTCACTGCCTCTGCATCTGACAGCTCTTCCTGTTCCGCTTCCGCGATGTCCTCGACGGTCAGACGGCAGCGCGCGCAACCCTGCAGATGCTCGATGACGGCGTTCAACTCTGCAACGGCGCTGCGGCCCTCGACGAACATCGCCAGCACTTCTGAGGACGGGCAGCTCCGCGTTTCAGTCGGTGTCATCGCGGCGCCACCTCTCCCGTTGAATCGCCGCCATCACTCGTGGACGGACGAAACTCTCCACTTTTCAAGCCGAAATCGACGGTGTCATCGATGTGGCCGACGAGATCCGCGACTTCACGGGCGCCGATTCCAGCGTTCTGCAGAACGGTGCCGAGCTCGTGGAAAATCTTCTGCCGGCGCCGGTACAGGATCGCATGTTCCACCTGGAGCGCACGCGCGATCTGCGTGATCTGCATCCCGGATTCGAACTGCAGTTGCAGCATAAGCCGGTCACGTTCTTCCAGACGCTTCAGGTATCCGCGGATGGCAGCAGCCGCAAGCTCGGACATCTCTCTTCGTTCCCGCCGGATCGTAAGCAGATCTGCCTGCTCGATGCCAGGAGTCGAATCGACGATCGTTTCGTCGACTGGAACGCACACCCATTTGATTCGCTGAGGTAGGTGGTCGAAGACGTCCTGAAGCTGCGCAATGGATACTTCGGAATGAAGCGAATGGGCGTATGCCAGCGCAGCCGAAAGGGGAAGACCGTCGCGGTAGACGAGGCGCTCCAGCGCGATGGCCGCGGGTCCGTGGCGCGTCGCCTCTGCGGACGGATGCCACTTTCCCTTCTGATGAATGAAATCGTCCAGAAAGATCCTCTGGATGACGATTCGAATATAGGATGCGAAGGCGCTCCGTTGGCGAAACTCGCGAACAATGTGGCAATCGTTCTCGTACAGTTTCAACGCTACGAGCGATCGAAGATCTTCCGCCTCGCTCGGGTCGAGGCGATAGCGTCGCGCCACAAACGCCACCATTCGCTCGACGGTTCCCCATTCGTCCGCGAGTAGTTTTCGAGGTTCGTCCATTCGGATTCGCTTTTGGTCGGTCTCTGGATGCGCGGATGGCTTCACCTAGGAGTGACGGCAGGTGGCTAAGTCCATACCTGGAATGTCCGTCCATTCGCCCTCACGGCCCACCGTGCGTCTCCGTCCCCTCCGCGAACGCCGCTGTCGCGGTCTCTCCACGGCACACGTTTTGCGATCCGAAAGGGGGATTCGCGTCCACTTCCCCGGCTCACGCGGCGCTATTTTTGAAAACCTACATCTCCGCCAACAACTTCTCCTTGCACCGCCCCAACCGCCGCCAAGCCACCCCTTCGTTCGCACTCCCATCCACCAGCAGCACCGCGTAGTAGCCATCCTTCAAATCGAGACTCAGCACCTTCGTCTTTTCGAACTCGAGCGTGAAGCGCAAAGGTTGCCCGGCGTCGAGGTCGGCGCAGAGCGTTCGCAGTTGCGTGAGGAAGATGCCTTGATACGCGCCGATGATGCGGAGGTCGTGGTCGCTGAGGTCGCGATCGCAGACGAGCTCCACGGTCTCGCCTTCGTAGTCGAGAAAGAGGGCCGCGACGGCGCCGTGCGTCGTCGACAGGAGCTCGTGGAGGATCATGCGAAACGGCACGCGTGCTACTCCCACATGACGAGAAATTTGCGCGCTTCGATTGCTTCCGGCGAGTCGGGCGCGAGCTCGAGGACGCGCTTCAGATATTTCGTCGCGGTCTCCGTCCGGCCGCTTCGTTGCGCGCAGATGCCGAAGCGGAGCATCGCCGCGACTGCGTCGGGATGTTTTTCGAGATAGGCGAGGTACGCGCGGCCCGCGCCCTGCAGATCGCCGCGCTTTTCGCGCAGCACGCCGCTGTAGAGCAGCGCCGCGTCGAGCGACGGGTCGAGTGCGAGCGCGCGATCGAGCCAGGTCTCCGCGTCCGACGATTTCTGCAAACCATCGAGTGCGAGTGCGTTGTGATACGCGGCCGTCGCGCGCAGCGGCGAATGTTCATCGGCGTACACGCGCTCGAGCTCCGATGACGCCTTCGCGAACTCTTTCAATTGCAGCAACGCGATCGCGCGATTGAAGCGCGCCTCCGCGAACGCCGGCTTCTGCGCGAGTGCGCGATCGAAGCTCGCGAGTGCTTTCTTCGCGTCGCCGGCGAGCAGCAGCGCGAGTCCGCGAAGGTTGTCCGTGTTCGTGTCCGACGTCTTCGCGCCTTCGAGCTGCTTGAGCGCCGCGTCGTATTGGCCGCGAAGGATCGACTGCACCGTGCGATCGCACGATGCGTTTGCGGCCAGTAGGGAAAGGAGAACGAACGCGATCAGGCGGCGCCTCGCACCTGCTCTTCGATTTGGATGTCGCCGCGTTTGACGCCCTGCACGAACGCATCGACTACACGCGGATCGAACCGCGTCCCCGCGAAGCTCTTGATCTTGTCGACGACGTAGTTCACGTCCATCGCTTTCTGGTACGGGCGATTCGTCGTCATCGCGTCGAACGTGTCGGCGATCGCGACGATGCGCGCCTGCATCGGAATCTCTTCGTTCACGAGGCCGTCGGGATAGCCGCCGCCGCCCCACTTTTCGTGGTGGTAGCGCATGCCGGGGATGATGTCGATCAGCTGCGCGACGCCGCTCATGATCGCCGCGCCTTTCGCGGGATGCTGCTTCATCACTTCGAATTCTTCATCGCTGAGCGCGCCCGGCTTGCGCAGGATGCGATCGTCGATGCCGATCTTGCCGACGTCGTGCAACAGCGCGCTGATCCGCAAATTCAGCATCTCTTTTTGGGAGAGGCCGAGGTTTTTGCCGATGCCGATCGAGTAGCGGGCGACGCGTTCCGAATGGCCGCGCGTGTACGGATCCTTCGCGTCGATCGCCGCCGCGAGCATGCGCACGGAGTTGATGAACAGCAGGTTGTTGTCGTGCGCGGCCTTCTTGAGCTGTTCGACCGCGTGCTCGATCGACGTGGACATGTCGTTGAAGGTCTCGGCCAGCTCGCCGATCTCGTTCCTGGCCTTCACGTCGACGCGCTGCTGATAGTTGCCGCTCGCGATCTCGCGCGTGCGGTCGGCCAGCATGCGGATCGGGCGGGCGATGCCCGACGCGAAGAGCGTGGCCGTGAGGATGGCGAAGAGCAGCGCGATCGCGACCCACTGCACCGTCGCGCGGATCATCTGATCGACGGAGGCGAAGGCGCGCGACTCCGGCTTCTGCACGATGACCGCGGAGTTGG
>DATKFO010000261.1:0-3096 GCA_035544355.1 Thermoanaerobaculia bacterium | reverse complement strand
GTGCTGGATGTCGTTCTTCTTCGCTTCGGTCGGCTGTTTGTCCGGCGGCAGATTGCCGAAGCGCGTGCGATACGCCTGGCTGCTCGCGACGCCGCGATTGAAGAAGACGTCGCTCTCGAGCTCGCTGAAGAGCGGCTCGGTGTGGATCGTGATCGAGACCGGCTTCGCCGTGCGATCGAGATTTTTCGGCCGGCCCTTGAGCGGATAGAACGTGTACGTGTAGTCCTGATCCGGCTTCGCGGTGAAGTCGTCCCACACGAAGCTCTGGATCGGATGCTCCCACGTGCTCACGCGCGTGTCTTCATCGGGCTGCGGAATCACGGAGCGGAAGACCTTGAAGCCGGGCATGCAGTACTTCTCACCGGCTTTCTTGTCTTCGCGCTCGACGGCGAATCCGAGGAGGCCGTCTTTTGCGGATGGCGTCGCGCTGATGCCGAACGAAACGGTGTTCACGCCGGTGACTGCGAACACCTGGAACCCGCCGGTCTTTGCCGATTTGAATCGCATGCGAATCTCCTCGTTTCTTACCTGGACGCCCAAAATCGGCGGACGATAAGTCCGCCGTCCATGATGTTACAGCGGTAGATGCGCGAGTGCGGACATCCAGCCGCCGAGGACTTCGCCGATCACGACCGCGACGACGTCGACGTAGAGGATGCCGGTCGCGGCCATCGTCGAGCGCAGGCGCACGGTGCCGAAGACGAGCGGATAGAGCGCGAGGGGGCCGAGGAGGCCCCAGCCGGCGCGCATCCAGAAAAAGATGTCGCGCATCGCGGGGCTCGGCCATGACGCGGCAAGCACGATCGCGACGAGCACGATCTTCGCGATCGCGGTGACGAGCGTCGCCTTCGTGAGGCGCATGAGCGGATCGATCGACATGCCGCGCACGACGAGGTACCAGTGGCCGAGAAGCATCGCGAGGTTGACGCTGCCGAGGAGCGCGATCGAGGCGAGTGCGCCGGCGATCGACCACGCGATGTGTGATGGCTTCACGGCTGCGTGATACGCAAGCACGGCGACGACGACGTGTGCGATGCCGAGGAGTGCGGCGGAGGCGCGGAAGATGAGGCGCTTCGGATAGCGGAGGACGAAGTAGACGAGCGCGATGAGCGCGACGACGACGGCGTCGTACATCGCGAGGTCGCGGCGCTGCGCGATCGCGTGCGAGACGGCGGCGCAGATCGCGATCACGAAGTTCGTGATCAGGATCAGGCGATAGAACTTCACGCCTGCGTTGCGGCGGCCGGCGAGCGGGAGGAAGAGGTAGAGGCCGCAGGCGAGGTCGAGGAGGAAGAGGGCTAGCAGCATTGCGCCCGCCTCTGCGTGCGGTGATCGGTGATCGGTGATCGGTGATCGCGGAGACAACCGCCACGATCACCGATCACGGAGCACCGGCCACTAATGCACCGCGTCACTCGCCCTCACGAAGCGAAATCCCTGCGCGCGCAGCCGCGGCACTTCTTCAGTCAACACCTTGACGGTCACGGCGTACGGATGGCCGATGCCGATCGCGACGCCGCGCGTTTCCGCCGCGGACGCGAGCTCTGCGAGCTGGTGCCGCACGGCGCGCTCACTCGCGATGTCGTCGAGGAACACGTTGCGCGTCGCGGTCGGAATGCTCATCTCGCGCGCAACGCGGCCCGCGATGGAGTCGCCGGTCGTGCGCGAGTCGATGAAGTACATGTTCTTCGGCAGCGTGTGCAGCACGCTCGTCATCACGCGGCGATCGGCGGTCGCGCGCGAGCCCATGTGGTTGTTCATGCCGCGCGCGAACGGCACGGCATTGAGGTTCTCGCGCGTGGTGCGCACGATCTCGTCGTCGGACATCGCGGTGAGGATGGCGTTGCGCCCCGGCGACTCGTCGCCGCGCGGCTCCATCGGCAGATGGCAGAGCAATTCGAATCCGCGCGCGTGCAAAAGCTCCGCAGACGACGCGGTGCGATTGCCGTTCGGCAGCACCGAGAAGTTGAGATTCGGATCGATGCTCGTGAGCCGATCGAGCGGCTGGCCGTCGAAGCCGACGTCGTCGATGATCAGCACGATGTCGCCGCGATGCTGCCGCCGCTGCACGCGCGGCAACGCATCGGCGTGTTGTTCTTCAGGCTGCGATTTCGCCGCGGCGACGGTTTTCGTTTTCGTCGCGACCGGCTTCGGCGCGCCGCCGTTCACCCAGTTCCAGAGGAAGAAGACGGCGAGACCTGCGAGCGGAATCGCCAGCAGATACGCAACCGTCCGGAAGGAGTCTTTCAACGAGTTTTAGAGTAGCAGAGTTGCAGAGTTGCAGAGGAGCTATGAAAAACCCCTCTGCAACTCTGTAACTCTGAAACTCTGCAACTCGATTACGCCGCTTTCTTCGCGGCCGGTTCTTTCGCACCGAAGAGCTGCAGCGCTTTCTGCAGGATCAGGTCTTCGCGCTGCGCGGGTTTCTTCTTCGACTCGGCATCGCTGAGCACCTGCGCGGTGAGGTCGACGATGACGTCGGGACGCACGCCCGTTTCTTTGATCGGCTTGAGATCGGGAGTCGTGTAGTGCGCGACCGTCATCTGTACGCCGCCGCCGCTCGGCAGCGGGATGAATTTCTGCTGGATTGCTTTGCCGTAGGTCGTGATGCCGACGAGCTTGCCGCGGCTGTTGCCGTGGATCGCGGCCGCGAACACTTCGCCGCCTGACGCGGTCGAGATGTCGGTGAGCACTTCGACTTCGCCGTCGTACGCCGTCGCGCGATCGGCGTTCCAGCGCTTCGCTTCGATGCGACGTCCTTCGAGCGATGTGATCAATCCGCTCGTCAGCAGTTCGTCCGCCGCGGCGATCGCTTCTTCGACATCGCCCGCTGCGTTGCCGCGCACGTCGATGATCAGCTTGCGCACGCCGCGCTTGTGCACGTCGGCGAGCGCATCGCGGAACTGCTGCGCAGTCCCTTTTTCGAAGTACGGAATCTTGATGTATCCGATGCCGGACATCGTCTCGTTCGTCACCGCGATCGGATGGAAGGTCGCGGGCTGCACGGTGAAGTCGTCGCGCTTGGTCTGTCCGTTGTGCAAGACCTGCAGCTTGACCGCCTTGCCGCTGTGCAACGCGTTGCGCACCTGCCACACC
>DATKFO010000260.1:0-2204 GCA_035544355.1 Thermoanaerobaculia bacterium | reverse complement strand
CGGCCGCAGGCCGCCCCTACGAGAGAACGACGGCCGGTTGAGCAAAAGGAGCAATGTTTTCTTCATGACCCACGGTCAGAATTGCAACCATGGGGCGATGCGTGGAAAAAGTTGCCGCACCCTTCGCTGCACGCTGTCGTGCACTATTTTTCACCAGAGACCGCGGGAAAGTGGCTTGAACACTGGGTTTTCAACGGTCGCGTTCGTACGAAGGCGCATCAAAATCGCCGTGCAGCGAGTGGATTCACCACTTGGCCCGCTTCTAGCAGCAGGTGGAGGCACGTATGAAACAGGTTTCGGACAGATTTCTGGAACCACGCAAGCGCGAGTCCCTTCTCTCTTGCTCGCGCAGAGTGGCCGCTGCGGGCTCCCTCCTTGACTATTGGACCGATTTTGGACGATTACTCACTTAGCTTCCTTGAATCCTGCCAACTGGCCGCAGCGGTCCAGCCCTGACGTACCACGAACGGCGCCGAAAGGCGCCGTAAGTGTTTTCAGGGCTTCGTTACGAAGCTGCAGAAGCTGCGCCGAGGCGCCTTGGTTGACCCCTCGACTCCGCTCGGGGTTTGATACGAAGATGCCGAAGCGCCCCTCCCTGTTCCTCATCGACGGCTCCAACAACGTCTATCGCTCCTACTACGCGATCCGCGGTCTCACGAACTCATCCGGATTCGCGACGAATGCCGTCTACGGATTCGTCAACACGCTGCGCAAGCTGCTCAAGGATTTCGAGCCCGACTGCATCGCCGTCGCGTTCGATGAAGGTCCGTCCACCGTTCGTCACGAGCAGTTCCAGGATTACAAGAAAGACCGCAAGCCGATGCCCGACGACTTGTCGGTGCAAATCCCTTTCGTCTACGAAATGCTCGACGGATTTCACATTCCGATCATCCGCGCCACCGAATGGGAAGCAGACGATTTCCTCGGCACGCTCGCCTGTCGCGCGCGCGAGCGCGGCTACGACGTCGTGCTCGCGACGAGCGACAAGGACTTCTTCCAGCTCGTCGGCGACAACATCCGCCTCTTTCACACCGGACGCGAGGTCATGTACGACGCGAAGGGCGCGACCGAAGCGTTCGGCCTGCCGCCGGAGAAAGTCGTCGACGTCATGGCCATCATGGGCGACGCGATCGACAACATCCCCGGTGTGCCCGGCATCGGCGAGAAAGGCGCGAAGACGCTCATCGAGCAATTCGGATCGCTGGACGGCGTCTACGCGAACCTCGATCAGATCAAGCGCGCCGCGCAACGCAAGGCGCTCGAGGAAAATCGCGACAAGGCATTTCTCTCGCGCGATCTCGCGCGCATCAAATGCGACCTCGAGCTCGACCTCGATTTCGAAACGCTGAAACGCCAGGAGCCCGATCGCGCGAAGCTGCACGACCTTTTCTCGCGACTCGAGTTCGCGTCGCTGATGCAGGAGTACCTGCCGCAGGCGCCGCCGGCGACGAAAGAATTTCGCGTCGCGGCGAATGCAGACGACATCCGCGCGTTCATTGCCGGCGACGCGCCGCTCGGAATCTGGCTCGAGCCCGCGACGATCGACGGCTTCGACGCGCCGATCGCGGCAGCGTTGGCCGTCAGCCGTTCGCCGTTGGCCGAAGACGGAGACGGAGACGGTTCCCCGGCCAACGGCCAACGGCCAACGGCCAACGCGATCCGTGAATCGCTCCTCGTTCCGCTCGTGCAACACCTCGGCGCGACCGACGAGATGACGAAAGCTCTCCGCGATGTGCTCGCGAGCAATCGCGTGTTCGTCGCGTACGACGCGAAAGCACAATCGCGCCGCTTGCGCGCGGCCGGCTTGCCGATTCCGTCGCGCTGGAGCGACGTGATGCTGATGTCGTACGTCATCAACCCCGGCCTCCCCTCCCACGCCCTCGGCAACATCGCACGCGATCGCCTCAAGCAGGACGTGCTCGTGCGCAAGGACGTGCAGAAAACCGCGACGTTGTTCGAGATCGATCACGAAGTCGCGACGCCATTCAGTCCATATGTTGACTACCTCGGCGAGAAGTCCGACATCACGCTTGCGTTGCGCGACGTGCTCGAGCCCGAGTTGCGCCGCGACGCTGCACTCGCCGACATCTACGAGCGCATCGAGATGCCGCTCTATCCCGTGCTCGCCAAAATGGAAGAACGCGGCATCCGCATCGACGTTTCGATGCTGCGCACGATGTCCGAGACGATGGGCAAGCAGATCG
>DATKFO010000259.1:0-2357 GCA_035544355.1 Thermoanaerobaculia bacterium | reverse complement strand
ACCCGGGCACGGGATTGACAACGCAACGTTCGACCTCTATCCTCCGCGCCCAACATGTCATCGCGCATCTGCACCGTCGTCGCCCTCGTGATGGGCCGAATGATGATGCGTCGCCCGGGCGCGAACGCCTAAGCTGCGTTTCGAGACCCGGGTCCCTCCGCGACCTCACTCCCACAAAACAAGTCGCAAGTGCTCCGAGGAGGATGACGATGTCTTCGTATCGTTTCGATACCCGTGCAATCCATGCTGGTCAGCCCGATGACGAGGCGACCGGCGCAGTGACTACTCCGATCTACCAAACGTCTACGTTTTCGCAGACCGAGCCCGGCGTGAATCGTGGATTCTGTTACGCGCGCACCGATCATCCGACGCGGCGCGCGCTCGAAGAAAACCTCGCGGCGCTGGAGAACGCGCGGCACGGACTGGCGTTCGCGAGCGGGATGGCTGCGATTCACGCCGTGCTGTCGCTGCTGCGCGTCGGCGATCACGTCGTGTCGACGCAGGACCTCTACGGCGGCGCGTGGCGCATCTTCACGAAAGTCTTCGCGCGCTTTGGCGTGGACTTTACGTTCGTCGACGCGACGAATCTCGCAGCGGTCGAAGATGCGATCCGTCCCGAGACGAAACTGCTCTGGCTCGAGACGCCGTCGAATCCGTTGCTGAAGATCACGGATATCGCGGCGTGCGCGTCGATCGCACGCGGCGAGCGAATTCGTACCGTCGTTGACAATACGTTCGCGACGCCGGTGTTGCAGCAGCCGCTCGCGCTCGGCGCCGACATCGTCGTGCACTCGACGACGAAGTACATCAACGGACACAGCGACGTGATCGGCGGCGCGGTCTTCGTGAACGACGAGACGCTCTACACGGATCTCAAGTTTCTGCAGAACGCGATCGGTGCCGTGCCTGCGCCGCAGGATTGCTTTCTCATCCTGCGCGGCGTGAAAACGCTTGGCCTGCGCGTCGAGCGTCACTGTTCGAACGCGGAGCTCATCGCGAAGTGGCTGCTCGCGCAAAGCGGAGTGCGCCGCGTGTATTACCCAGGGCTCGTCGACGACGCGAGCCACGCGATCGCGCGGAAGCAGATGACGCGATTCGGCGCGATCGTGTCGTTCGAGCTCGACGCCGATCTCGAAGAGACGCGTGCGTTCACGCGGCGGCTGCAACTCTGGACGCTCGCCGAATCGCTCGGCAGCGTGAAGAGTCTGTTTTGTCATCCTGCGACGATGACGCATGCGTCGGTCGAAGCGGACGTGCGTCGCAGCGTCGGCATCGGCGACAACCTGATTCGTCTTTCGGTCGGGCTCGAAGACGTGCGCGATCTCATCGACGATCTCGATCAGGCGCTCTCGCGCACGAAGGC
Source organism: Thermoanaerobaculia bacterium (assembly GCA_035544355.1). Taxonomy (GTDB): domain Bacteria; phylum Acidobacteriota; class Thermoanaerobaculia; order Gp7-AA8; family Gp7-AA8; genus DATKFO01. The sequence continues at coordinate 994 of DATKFO010000259.1, read as the reverse complement.
AGGCCGGCTGGAGAGCCGGCCCTACGTGAAGGACGTCGCATGACCCATCACGTACGAATCGGACTCCTCGGATGTGGCAACGTCGGCGGCGGGCTCGTGCAGCTCGTCGCCGATGAAGGCGTGCGCATCCGCGAGCGCTACGGCGTCGCGCTCGAGATCGTGCGCGTGCTCGTGCGCGACGGCGAGCGTGAGCGGCCCGGTGTCGATCGTCGACTGATCACGACGCACGCGCTCGATGTGCTCGATGCCGACTGCGACGTCATCGTCGAGCTGATCGGCGGAGTGCACTCGGCCGGATCGTTCGTGCGCCGCGCGCTCGCACGCGGATGCAACGTCGTCACCGCGAACAAGGCGCTGCTCGCGAATTGCGGACGTGAATTGTTCGCGATGGCGGAGCGCAACGACGTGACGATCGGATTCGAGGCGAGCGTGTGCGGCGCGGTGCCGGTAGTGCGCGCCTTGCGTCGCGGACTCGCGGGCGACTCCATCGAGAGCATCGCCGGCATTCTCAACGGCACGTGCAACTACGTGCTCACGCGCATGGAAGAGGGCCTGGACTTCGAAACTGCGCTGCTGCGCGCGCAGGCGAACGGTTTCGCGGAGGCGGATCCGTCGCTCGACATCGATGGCGAGGATGCGGCGCAGAAGCTCCGCATTCTCGCAGACCTGGCGTTCGATGCGCCGGTGCGCCGCGCGATCATGATGGGAATCCGCGGCGTGACGTCTGCCGAGATCGACGACGCGAGCGAAAAGGGCTGCGTGATTCGCCTCGTGGCCGAGGCTCGACGCGTGGCGGGTGGTGTGGAGATGTCGGTGGCGCCGCGGCTCGTGCCGAAGTCTGATCCGTTTGCACGCGCAATCGACGAGGAAAACGTAGTGATGATCCGTGGGCGCGCGTCAGGCGACGTGACGCTCAGCGGCCGTGGGGCGGGACCGTTGCCGACCGCATCAGCGGTGCTTTCAGACATTCTGGAGTGCGGCGACCGCAGTCGCC
>DATKFO010000258.1:0-4374 GCA_035544355.1 Thermoanaerobaculia bacterium | reverse complement strand
ATTGGATCAACGAATACCCGTTCAACAGGTGAGCACATGAGCAACGGACAAATCATCGGCGGCCTCCTCGCCCCCCACCCACCGCACATCGTGTACGGCGAGAATCACTGGCGCAACGAGCCGAAATCCGAGTGCGGCTGGGAAGTGCTGCGCTGGGCTTACGAGCGCGCGCGCAAACACTTCCTCGCGAAGAAGCCGGACGTCTTTCTCGTCCACTCTCCGCACTGGCAAACCGTGATCGGCCACCACTTCCTCGGCCTCCCCGAATTCCACGGTCTCTCCGTCGATCCGATCTTCCCGAATCTCTTCCGCTTCAACTACGACCTGAAGGTCGACGTCGAGCTCGCGGAGTTGATCGCGGAAGAAGGGCGAGCCGACGGACTGAACACGAAGATGATGCGCAATCCGAACTTCCGCGTGGACTACGGAACGATCGTCTCGTGCCACATGATGAATCCCGACTGGGACATCCCGATCGTCGGCATCTCGTCGAACAACTCGCCGTACTACTTCTCGAACGAGATGGGGCAGGCGCAGATGATCAAGCTCGGCGAAGCCACACGTCGCGCAATCGAAAAAAGCGGACGCCGCGCGATCCTCCTCGCATCGAACACGCTCTCCCATCGCCACTTCACGACTGAACCGGAGATCCCGGAAGACATGTCGCGCGAACACGTCTACGAACACTCCGGATATCTGTGGGACATGCAGGTGATCGACCTCATGCGCAAAGGCCGCACGAAAGAGTTGATCGCGGTACTGCCGGAGTTCATGGACCACGCGGTGAGTGAAGTCAAAGCTGGATCGTTTGCGTGGATGCTTTCCGCGCTTGGATTTCCGAATTACCCGGGCGAAGTGTTCGGCTACTGGACCGTCATCGGAACCGGCAACGCAGTCGTTGGCTGGGATCCCGATTTGAAGGAACGCGCGACGACGCAGGGAGCGAGCGCGTGATTCAAAAAGCATTCATCGTTGCGGGTCAGCCGCATCCGCTGCTTGCGCCTGAAAAAAACGCCGGCTGGGCGTCTCTTCGAAAAGCGTATGAAGCTGTTGGCCGAGAAATCGAGTCGTCAGGTGCAGAGCTCATCCTCGTTTATTCGACCCAGTGGTTTTCGGTGATCGGTCATCTCTTCCAGGTCGATCCGAAACCGAAATGGACGCTCGTCGATCAAAACTGGTACGAGCTCGGTGAGATCCCGTACGAGTTCCGCATCGATCCCGAGTTCGGAAAGCTCTACGCAAAAATCTGCAAAGAGCATGGGATGCAGGCCGCGACGGTTGCGTATCACGGATTTCCGATCGATACCGGCACGGTCGTTGCGCTGAAGTTGCTCAATCCCAACAACGCGATTCCCGCCTCGGTCGTCTCCTGCAACATCTACGCGGAACGTGAGGAGACGCGTGCGCTTGGATACGCGGCGCGTGCGGCGATTGAGGCTTACGGCAAGAAGACGATCGTCATCGCGGTGACGAATCTCTCGAATCGCTACGAAGTCGCGGACATCGATCCTGCGCACGATCGCATTTCGTCGCAGAAAGATGACGAATGGAATCGCAAGATCCTCGAGATGTTCGGCGAGGGGCGGCTCGAGGACGTCGGGCAGGTCGCTCGCGATTTTGCGCGTGAGGCCAATGCGGACATGGGCTTCAAGGCGATCTGGTGGCTTGGCGCGGTGATGGGGGAGAGCAATAAGTACGACGGCAAGGTGTGGGACTACCAGCCGGTGTGGGGCACGGGCAGCGCGATCGTCGAGCTCACGCCGAATCCGCGCAAGCAGATCGAGTGGGAGAAGGAGTTCGATGAAGGTCCGGTGATGCAGTTCGCCGAGACGGGCACGGGACTCGAGACGCACAACGTGCTCGCGGAAGCGCCCGACGTGCATCGCGCGAGCGAGCTGTCGTCGCACGAAGACGTCATCCGCACCGAACGCGCGGCGAAGCCGGTCGGTCCGTATCCGCACGCGCGCCGCGTCGGCGATCTCTTGTTTCTCTCGGGCATCGGTCCGCGCAAAGCGGGCACGAACGAGATCCCCGAAGGCATCGAAGAGCAGACGCGCGCGTGCATTGCGAACATCAAGGCGATTCTCGAAGAGGCCGGCAGCTCGCTCGAGCGCATCCTCGACATCACGGTGTTCCTCACCGACATGCAGCGCGACTTCGCGCGCTTCAACAAGGCCTACGCCGAAACGTTCGGCACGATCCAGCCGACGCGTACGACGGTGGGCGTCGATTCGCTGCCGACGCCGATCGACATCGAAATGAAAGTGATTGCTTCCGCATGAGAATGCATTTCCCGCAAGGCGAGAGTTACGAGTGGCATCCCTGATCGACATCTCGCCCGTCATCGACGCGGCGATTCACGTCTGGCCCGGCGACACGCCGTTCGTGCGCACGATCAATCTCGATATGAACGCCGGCGCGAACCTCACGCTCTCCGACATCCGCACGACCGTGCACGTCGGCGCGCACACGGACGCGCCGAGTCACTACCTCGCAAACGGGGCCGACGTCGCGTCGCGCGATCTCGAGTTCTACATCGGCGCGTGCAACGTGATTCACGTTGACGTCGCACGCGGCGCGCGCATCTATCCGCGCGATGTGAAGGCAGTCCTCACCGCCCCGCGCGTGCTCTTTCGCACCGGCACGTTTCCGGATCCGCGGAACTGGAACGACGACTTCGCATCGCTGTCGCCGGAGCTCGTCGACGACCTGCACGCGCGCGGCGTGATCCTCATCGGCATCGACACTCCGTCCGTCGATCCGTTCGAGTCGAAAGCGCTCGAAGCGCATCAGGCATTCGGCCGCAACGACATGGCCATTCTCGAGGGGCTCGTGCTCGACGGGGTCGAGGAAGGCGAGTACGAGTTGATCGCGTTGCCGCTGCGAATCCAAGGCGCGGATGGCAGTCCCGTGCGCGCGGTTCTGCGTTCGCGCTGATGTGGCACAGACACTCTTGTCTGTGCCGATCGTCGCGAAAAACGCACAGACAGGAGTGTCCGTGCCACATCAAACCGCGGCGCGTGCGTCGAGCAGCATCAGCTCCATCTCTTCCGCCGTGCGCGGCGTGCCGAAGAGATAGCCCTGCAGCACATCGCACTGCTGTCGCGTGAGGAAGTCGACCTGCGCATCGGTCTCCACCCCCTCGGCCACGACTTTCAGCGAGAGGCTGTGCGCCATGTCGATCACGGAGCTGACGATCGCGGCGTCGATCGGATCGGTCGCGACGTCGTTGACGAACATGCGATCGAGCTTGAGGGTGTCGATCGGAAAGCGCTTGAGGTAATTGAGCGATGAGTAGCCGGTGCCGAAGTCGTCCATCGCGATGCGGATGCCGGCGGATTTCAAGTCGCGCAGGATGTGGATCGTGTTGTCGGCGTTCTGCATCGCGTTGCTCTCGGTGATCTCGACCTGCAACGTCGACGGCTGGATGCCGCAGTCCTCGACCACAACGCGAATCTGCTCGGCGAGATCGGGTTGCTGGAATTGGCGCGCGGAGAGATTCACGGAGATCGTCATGTCGTGCACGATCTTGCGCTGCCAATAGCGAATCTGGCGGCACGCGGTGCGAAGCACCCATTGCTCGATCGGCAGAATCAATCCTGATAGTTCTGCGACGGAGATGAACGACGCGGGATAGAGCAGGCCGAGCTCGGGATGTTCCCAGCGGATCAGCGCCTCGACGCCCGTGATCATGCGCGTGCGCGCGTCGATCAGCGGCTGGTAGTGCAGCACGAGCTCTTCGTTGTGGAGCGCTTTGCGCAGCATGTTCTCGAGCGCGAGGCGTTCGAGCGCGCGCACGTTCATCGCCGGTGCGTAGAGCTGATAGTTGTCGCGGCCCTGATCCTTTGCGCGATACATCGCGGTGTCGGCGTTGCGGATCAGCGTCTCGGAATCGATCCCGTCGTTCGGATAGATGCTCACGCCGACGCTCGTGGTGATGAAGAGCTCGCGATCGAGAATCTCGAACGGGATCTTCAGCGTCTCGATGACTTTCTGCGCGATCTTCGCGGCGTCTTCGACGTAATCGATTTTCGGGATGAGCAGAGTGAACTCGTCGCCGCCGAAGCGCGCGACGGTGTCGCCTTCGCGCACGCAGCGGCGGATGCGCTCCGCGACGGATTTCAGGAGCGCGTCGCCGACGGTGTGGCCGAGGGAGTCGTTGATGTCTTTGAAGCGATCGAGATCGAGGAAGAGCACACCGAGCTTGTGGCCGGCGCGGTTCGCATTCGCGAGCGCGACGATCGTGCGATCGAGAAACAACGGCCGGTTCGGAAGTCCGGTGAGCGCGTCGTGATAGGCGAGGTGCTCGATCTGCGCGCTGGCGATCTCCGCGGCTTCGCGCTCGTCTTCGAGAAGGCAGGCGATCATTCCGAT
>DATKFO010000257.1:0-3743 GCA_035544355.1 Thermoanaerobaculia bacterium | reverse complement strand
ATGATCTGTTCTTCCTGCTCCGGCCGCGGACTCCCACCGCCGCGCGTTCCGGCGTGGATCATGCCGAGGGCGCGGCCGAGGGCTTCGCCTTGATCGCTGAGGAGGTCGAAGTGGTCGGCGAGGATCGAGAAGAGCACCTGGCGCCCTTCACCGACGTCGCTCATCGCGAACGCCATCTCGCGATCGTCGACGAACAGCACTTCCGGGATCAGGATCCAATCCGCCGCAAGCTCGCGAAATCGCCGGATCCCCTTCGCCTCGGAAAACACGCGCTCGCGCGGCAAACGAATCGGCAAACGCCGCGGACGCTCGGGCACGACTTTCAGGTAGAGACTGCGTCCCGGCACTTCGACGCGATAGACGTAGTTGATGTTGGACAGCTCGCCGTCTTCGCGGATCGTGATGCTGTCGTTGTCGTTCAGCTGCAGACCGCGGCGTACCGAGTCGGTGAGTGCGACGAGGGAAGGCGGGCCTTCCGTCGCGGTTGCGCTCACGGAATCGCCTCCGGCAATCCCATGTAGCGCAAGCGGCTGTTCTGCATGTCCATCGACCACGTGTGCGCGGTCATGAGCCGCTCTTCGGGCGTCGTATCGATGAGCCGCCGGCCGGGCCACACTTCGTAGTCGCCGACGAGATCCGCGTGCTGTTGCAGTCCTTCCTGAAACAGCACTTCGCGGTGCATGATCGTGTCGATCGTCGGCAGCCTCGCCCAAAGCGCGCGGCCGGCGGTGATGATGTCGAGCACGCGTGATTTCTCGTCGGGATGCTCGCGCAGATAGTTGCGCACGACGGCGCTGCCGACCGTGAGGTGGCGGATCTCGTCGATGTTCGCGCCGCGCTCGATCTCCGCCGCGGCGGGATCGAGCAGCCGCCACTTGCGCTCGGAAAGCTCTGCGGACGGCGCGAGCACGCCTTCGACGAGGATCGTGATGATCACGACGCCGGCGATGAAGTCGCGCTGATCGCGCATCATCGGCAACGCGAAGTCTTCGAGCGGCTCGAGGATCTTGCGGCTGTCTTCGCCGCTCACCTCGTAGATCGTTTCGAACAAGCGATTCGCCGGCACGCCGAGCTCGAGGAGATGTTCGCGGAACACGCGCGCGTGTCGCGCTTCGTCGATGACCTGCGTTGCGAAGAACTCCATCGTCGCGTTGTCGGGTGCGGCGGCGACGATGTGACACAGCGCGCGCGTCGCTTTCTCTTCACCGATCGCGCGGAACGCGAGCTCGTTGATCAACGCGTCGCGCAGCGGACCGGGTCGCGTCATGTAATCCGGCACGCGCGCCGACGGCGTGTGTCCCCGCACGAGACCCGCGAGCGTGCCCTGCGCGACGGACGTGAACCAGTAGTCGAGATTGCAGTCTTCCGCTTCGAGCTCGATGTTGCTCGCGCCTTCGAGCAGCGTCGGCGCATCGTTCCAATCGGTTTCCTGCGCTGCGCTCATGGCGTCACCAGTTTCCGGCGGCCTGGTATTCGGTCTCGAAACGAGCGAATGCCTCGTGCTTCACCGGCTCGAACGCAGTCCCGAGCGGCTTGTAGATGTTGCCGAACACGGAACGATCGCCGGCGAGGTGAATCGGAAACGCGAGCATCGCCCACTCGAGCTGCCGCGTGAACAACCACCAGATCGCGCAGAACAACGTGATGCCGGCGAACGAGTGTCCGAAGTTGTAGAGCTTGTGGATGATCCCGGGGATCGAGCGATGTTCGCCGGATCGTCTCCCGTAATACCAGTACAAGCCGGGGATCGTGGCGATGAGATCGGGAAAGAGGAACGCCCACGTGAAGCGTCCCCAGTGAACGGTTTTGTGATTGATGATGACGAGGATCAGCGGAAGGACGGCGATGATGAACCAGTCGAACCGGACCAGCGCGTAGATCTTTGGTGGGTGAAAGGTGTTGTATTTGTCCATGGTGTGTTCCTCACGCGACGACCATCGGCTGACCGGCGAGATATCCGTCGAGCGCAGGCGCGACGCTGAGCCGCGACGGCGGATGGAAACCGAGCGCGCGGCTTGCGGCGAGCAGGTGCGCGATCTCGCGCGAGCGGATGAAGGCCATGCCGCCGAGGAGCTCGACGGCGCGTGAAGTGGCTCGCTCGATTGCCTGTTGCACCGCGAATCGCACGAACAGCGACTGCACGAGGATCGCTTCGCCGCGCTCGCCGGTCATCATCGCGCGCGCAACTCCTTCGAGCGATGCCATCGCGCCTTCGAGCTCGATCGCGAGCTGTGTGCGCTCGTTCGCGTCTCCGCGTTTCCCAACGATGACGCGCTCGACGAGTGCGGATGCGACGCCGAGGTAGGACGCGGCTACGAGCACTTCGAACCAGAGGAAGCCGCCGGCCTCGACGGCGTCGAGACTCGTTTCGACTTCGGGGAAGAAGAGCTGTTCATCGCTGATCTCGACGTTCGTCAGCGTCAGCTCTTCGCTCTCCGCGCCGTGGAGGACGGGCGCGTTCCAGAACGGCTTGCGATCGAGACCGATCGCGTCGGCGGGGATCACGGCGACTGCGCGGCGTGAGCCGTTTCCGTTCGCGCCGGGCACCGCGACGCTGGCCGTGAGGATGTGCATCGAGTTCGAGAGGCTGCACGGCTTCTTGCTGCCGTTGACGGTGTAGCCGCCGCCTTCGCGCGGCACCGCCTTCATGGTCGGATCGAGGATGCTCGTGCCGGTGCGTCCTTCCGCGAAGCCGGACGCCACGAGCAACTGTCCGCCCGCGATCTGCTGCAGCAGCTCGACGGTGTAGTTGCCGTAGAACAGATACTCGCAAAGCGTGGCCACCGAGAAGTTGTGCATCGTCATGGCGATCGACAGCGACGGCGAACGGGCGCCGACGGCGCGGTGGATCTCGATCGCTTCGACCGGATTCGCGCCTTTGCCGCCGTGCTCCTTCGGGACGAGGAGCGCGGTGCCTTCGATCTCGCGCAGGATGCTCAGTCCGGGATTGCCGGGCTGTTCTCTTTCTTCGAGTGGAATTTCCGAAAGTCTCGCATCGAGCGAAGGCAGAAACTTCTCGAGAGTCGCTCTCTCACGTTTGAGGAAATTCAAGGAATCCTCCTGTGGCGACAAACGACGAGCGGTTAGCGCTATTTTTGGAATGCTTGGATGTCGTCATCATAGCCATAAAGATTGGAAGAATGCAATGTTTACTGATACAAGCGACTCGAATAATGAAGGGCGGCATTGACAATTTCCATCCTGGCGTCTAATTTTAGGAGTCGATCCACCTCCAGAGAGCATTGACGGCCGCGTTGTCCGGTGCTGGGTGGAGATTAGCTTCGGGAAGATCTACATGACAGGCTCGTCGATTGTGCGAATTCTCCGCGAGCGCGCCAATGAGTCGCCCGAAGTCTGCGCATACACCTACCTCACCGGCCGCGAAACGCTGACCCTCACATACGCCGAGCTCGACATTCGTGCACGGACCATTGCCGCGCACCTGCAACAGCGCAATGCCGCCGGCGAGCGGGCGCTGCTCTTGTATCCGCCGTCGATGGATTACATCGCCGGGTTCTACGGCTGTCTCGCTGCGGGCGCGATCGCTGTCCCGGCATATCCGCCGCGTATGAACCGCAGCCTCGGGCGACTCGAGGCGATCATCGACGACGCGCGTCCGAAATTCGCGCTCACCACCGAGCAGGTGCTTCGCCAGATTCGCGAGCACGCAGCGGAGTCGCCGGTGCTGTCGCGCGTCGATTGGATCGCGACCGATCAGCCATTGCCCGAGTCGGCCGATGCGT